>CAYVYG010000049.1:0-13112 GCA_964454385.1 uncultured Microthrixaceae bacterium | reverse complement strand
ATCGCTGGCACCGACCGCGGTGGCCGCGATCAGAGCCCCCTCGAGCACGCCGTAGGGGTTGTACCGCATGATCTGGCGATCCTTGAAGGTCCCCGGTTCACCCTCTGCGGCATTGACCACCACCGCGGCGGGGATCTCCGGTGAGCGATGCGCGACGATCGTGGCCCACTTGCGACCGGTCGGGAATCCCGCACCACCGCGTCCCCGCAGCCCTGAGGCTGCGACGAGGCCGATCGTGTCGGCCGCACCGGCGTCCCGGGCAGCGCGCAGACCATCACCGCCGCCTCCGGCGACGTAGTCGGCGAGGGTCTCGATCGGTTCACCGGGGAGCACCCGGGGGTTGAGACCGCTCATTGGGTCACCTCGCAATTCTCTTGCTCTTCTGCGCAACTCAGGGACCTACCCGACAATACCCACGGTCGATCGGCGTCGGCGCCGCGCCGGCTGAGGTCAACGGAGCTTGATCGAGCAGGGCATCCTCAGTTCGATCTCAGCTCGAGTCTCACCTCTAAGCACCATCTGGGGTGGGCATGCTCGCCCTGCGGAGGCTCTCGAGCTGTGCCTCGGTCCCTATCGCTATGAGGATCTGACCGTCCTGGAGCGCGATGTCGGTGGACGGGTTGGTGATGAAGGTGCCGTCGGTGTTGCGCATCGCGAGCACCAGAGCGCCGGTGTTCGCCCGCAGGTGTGAACCACCCAGCGTGCTACCGACAAGTGGCGAATCGGCGGGGAGACCCACCTCCGCGAGTTGGAACTCCACGCCCTGTTCGTGCATGACGACGTCCACGAACTCTGATACGTGCGGTTGGCCGACGAGTGCCGCCATCCGCGAGCCACCGAGCTCGTGGGGATTCACCACCCGGTCGGCTCCAGCCCTGATCATCTTCTCCGCGGTCGAGTCGGCTCTGGCCCTGGCGACTATGAAGGCGCCCTCGTTGAGCGTCCGGACCGACAGGACGACGAACAGGTTGTCCGCATCGGTCGCCAGGGCGGTGATGAGGGTCCGGCAGCGGTCGACCCCGGCGCTGCGCAATACGGCGTCGTCGGTCGCGTCCCCCAGCACGTGTGCGTAGGGACAGCTCGCGAGCCTGGTCGCGTCGCTGTCGATCACGACGAGGTCCTCGCTGTCGCGCAGATGATCAGCGAATGCTGACCCACCCGTCCCCAACCACACAACACGTTGTGGTCGGAGGTGTGAGCGATGGTCCGGTCCATGAGACGCCTCCCGAAGGTTCTCTGGAGATGGCCCTCCACCACGAAGTCCACGAGCTGGCCAACCGCGAAGACCACCGACGCGAATCCCATGATGATCAGCACCATCGTGAAGTACTTCTCGGCCGCACCGAAGTGCTCGACCTCGTTGAACCCGACCGTCGAGATCGTGATCACGGTCTGGTACATCGAGTCCACCGGATCGAAATCCAACAGGATGTATCCGATGGCACCGAAGACCAGGACCCCCGTCACGAGCGACAACCCCAGCACGAGGCGGCGGATCGGGCTCATGGCGATCGAGCGTAGGCGTGCGTCGACGAGCGGCGATGACAATCGCGCGGACCACGACCGGGCCGAGAGCCGGTTCGCGCGACTCCGGCCTGGTCGATCCGTCGGTCGATCCGTCGGTCACTCGGCTCGGTCACTCAGCTCGGTCACTCAGTTCGGTCACTCAGCTCTGCTCAGCGGGGTGCTCCATCGGCGCGGTCGAGGTACTGATCACGCAGTTGCTTCTTGTGGAGCTTCCCGGTCGGAGCGCGCGGCAGTCGCTCCACGAAGTCGATCGAGCGAGGCACCTTGTAGTGGGCGATCTCGCGGCGCGCGAACTCGGTCAGCTCGTCTGCGAGCTCGTCGCCCGGTTCGATGCCATCCTCCAGTTGGACCACCGCGTGGACATACTCCCCCATCTCGGGATCGGGCAGGCCGAACACCGCCACATCAGCCACCTCGGGGTGCAGCGCGAAGCAATCCTCGACCTCCTGGGGGTAGATGTTGACCCCGCCACTGATGATCATGAACGCGGAGCGGTCGGTCAGATACAGGTAGCCGTCGTCGTCGAGGTACCCGATGTCGCCGAGCTTGGTCCAGTTGTCGTGGAGCGGGTGCCGGGACTCGGCGGTCTTCACCGCGTCACCGTGGTACTCGAAGGGTGCGCTCTCCTGTTCAAAGTAGATCAGGCCTGGTTGCCCGGCCGGCAGCTCGTTGCCTTCCTCGTCACAGATGTGGGCGATTCCCATGAGCGCCCGACCCACCGAACCCGGGTGTTCGAGCCACTGCTCACTGTCGATCAAGCAGAGCCCGTTGGCCTCCGTGCCGGCGTAGTACTCGTGGATGACCGGGCCCCACCAGTCGATCATCTGGCGCTTGACCTCGACCGGACAGGGCGCCGCTGCGTGGATCGCCGCTCGCAGTGAGGACAGGTCATGGGCGCTGCGCACCGCCTCGGGCAGCTTCAGGAGCCTGATGAACATGGTGGGCACGAGTTGCATCGCGGTGACCGAGTAGCGCTCGACGTGCTCCAGCAGCGCCGCGGGATCGAATCGCTCCATGATGACGACCGTGCCACCCAGTTCGTGGATGCCCGCGCCCCACTGAAGAGGAGCGGCGTGGTACAGCGGTGCCGGCGAGAGGTATACGGTCTGTTCGTCCATCCCCAACAGGAACCTCTCGAGTGTCGAGATGCCGGCGCGGGTGGGATCGTCGATCGAGAGCCCGCTGAGTGGCCTGCGGATGCCCTTGGGCCGACCCGTGGTGCCCGAGGAGTACAGCATCACGTCACCAGCGGGTTCCTCATCGAGGCGCTCGGTGGACATCGGAGCGATCGCCTCCTCGTAGGCCTCGAAGCCCCCGGCGTCGGACATGAAGTCCGCGTCGGACATGAAGTCCGCGTCGGACATGGGATCGGTGTCGATCAGGAGGCGGTGCGGACAACTCTCGATGAGCCCCGACATCGCGATCGCGGTGTCGACCAGCGCGGCGGTCGTCACCAGAGCGGTGGACCCGCTGTCGTTGACCAGGTACGCGGCCTCCTCGGGCGACAGGTGACGGTTGATCGCGGTCAGGTACAACCCGGAGCGCAGGGCGGCCCACAGCACCTCGTAATACCGGATGTGGTTCTCTGCGAGCAGGGCCACGTGGTCGCCGGGTTCGAGGCCATTGGAGCGCAGCCAACGGGCCAGCTGGTTCGAGCGCGCGTCGAGCTCGCGGTAGGTGAGGGTCTCACCCGTGGAGGCCATGATCACAGCGGCCTTGTCGGGTGTCAGGGTTGCGTGGTGGCCGGGGTACATGCTGGGTCAACTCCTGTGGTCGGCGGGCACGAGTCCGGTCGACGACGCGCAGTGCGGTGTCACGGCGCGGTTCGATAGTCCCCGAACGGGGCGTCGCGCTCCGAGAGCGCCTCGGTAAGCCCGTCCTCACGGGCGCTGGCGATGAACTCCGCGAAGGTGGCGGTCTTCGTGCCCAGCGCGCACAACTCGGTACCGGCACGGATCGCCGCCCTCATCCCCATCGCGTCCATGGCGCGGTGAACAGTTCGCTTGTTGAGCGACACCACGTCGGTGGGGATCAACGCGATCCGTTTCGCGACCGCGAGCACGGCGTCGTCCAGGTCGGCCTCGTCGAAGGCGCGGTTGGCCCAACCGAGGCGCACCGCCTCGTCACCTGAGATCGAGTCCCCGGTGACCATCATCTCCATGGCCGCTCGCATCCCGAGCATCCACGCGTGGAAGTGCATGTCCGGCACGCCGAACCGCACCGCCGGGTAACCCATTCGGGCGTCGTGGGCGACGTAGACGAGGTCGCAGCCCGTCGCCAGCTCGCTGCCGCCCGCGAGGCAGTATCCGTGCACCTGCGCGATGACAGGCTTGGCGAGATCCCAGATTCCCATCCAGGTCTCGGTGACGTGTCGAGGCCACTGCCCCTCACCCTCAGCGGTGAAGTGCGGCATGTCGACGCCCTGGTCGGCATCGCCGAGCTCGTAGCCCGCGGAGAAGCACCGGCCTGCTCCACGAACGATCATCACACGCGTCTCGGGGTCCGAGTCCGCCTCGCGCAGCGCCTCGATCAACTCCGCTCGGAGCTGGTGACTCAGCGCGTTGCGCTTCTCGGGCCGGTTGAGCGTGAGACGTCGGACGTGTGGTGCGGGCGAATCCACCAGGAGCACCCCGGGTGACGAACCCAGCGCCGGCACACGATCGCCGGTTGGTTCCGCGGGCCTCGACCCGTCGCTGTGTCCATCTTTTCCGCGGCCACTCTGGTGCGCCCGTGGTGAACGGCCAGGAATCATGGGCACCGTAGTAGCACAGGCCCGGGCCTCGGGGCAGCCTCCGATCACCTCGGGAGTTGCGTTCCGCGGAACTGAGGCTCCCGAGGAACGAGCCCGGGCGTTGCCGCCTGACGACCTGACATAGGATCGGCGCACCCCAGGACCTGATCCACCACCACGAACGAGGATTCCGATGTCGATCGCAATCACAGATGACCACCGCGCGCTGGCCGAGATCGCTTCGAGCTTCCTCACCAAGCGCGACGCTTTGGGGGCAGCCAGAGAACTGCTCGAGGCACCCGAGGAGACCCTTCCCGAGCTGTGGGACGAGCTGGTCTCGCTGGGATGGCTCGGACTTCACCTACCCGAGGCCCACGGTGGGTCGGGCTACGGTCTCGAGGAGCTCATCGTCGTGGTGGAGGAGACGGGACGCACCGTGACCCCCGGTCCGTTCGTGCCGACCGTGATCGCGAGCGCTGCGATCGACGCGCTCGGCGACGACACCACCAGGGCAGAGCTGTTGCCGGGGCTCGCCGACGGCTCGGTGACCGCCGGGGTCGGCCTCGGCGGTCACCTCACCACCGATGGTGACAGGGCTTCGGGATCGGCCGGCACCGTGCTGGGCGGCGGGTTGGCGAAGCTCCTCGTGGTCGCCGCCGGTGAGGACGCCGCCGTGGTACCCGTCGGTGACGGCGTGTCGATCGAGAACCCGCCGAACCTCGATCCGACCAGGCGCAGCGCGCGGGTGACCCTCGACGGCGCGGCCGCAACGGTGTTCCCAGGTGGGGCGAGGGTGCTCACCGACCTGGCCCGGCTGATCCTCTCGGCCGAGGCGGTCGGGTTGGCCGGTGCCTGCACCGACAGCGCTGCGGAGTACGCGAAGGAGCGGGTCCAGTTCGGACGGGTCATCGGCACCTTCCAGGCGGTCAAGCACCACTGCGCCAACATGGCCGTGGCCACCGAGCTCGCCACGTCCGCGGTGTGGGATGCCGCCAAGGCGGCGGGCACCGGAGGCGACCAGCAGAGCTTCACCGCAGCGGTCGCCGCCACCCTGGCACCACCGGCAGCCGATCTGTGCGCCAACCTCAACACCCAGGTGCACGGCGGCATCGCGATCACCTGGGAGCACGACGCCCACCTCTACATGCGCCGGGCGACAACGCTGTTGAGCCTCATCAGCTCCGAGGCGGCCGCCGAGGACATCGTGGATCTCAGCCGCGCAGGGGTGACCCGCGGCAAGCAGGTCGAGCTCCCAGCCGAGGCCGAGCCGATCCGCGCCGAGGTTCGGGGGTTCGTGGAGTCGATCGAGGGCCTCTCAGCGGAGCAGCAGCGCGACCGCCTCATCGAGACGGGTTACGTCATGCCGCATTGGCCCAAGCCCTACGGACGCGAGGCAGGGGCCATCGAACAACTCGTCATCGAACAGGAGTTCCAGCGCGCGAGCGTGAAGAAGCCCGGCTACGGGATCACCGCCTGGAACATCCTCACGATCATCCAGCACGCGACCGAGGAGCAGTCGGCCCGCTGGGTCATGCCCGCTCTGCGCCAGGAGGTGATCTGGTGCCAGCTCTTCAGCGAACCCGATGCGGGATCCGACGCAGCCGGGGTGAAGACCAGGGCCACTCGCGTCGACGGCGGCTGGCTCGTCAACGGCCAGAAGGTCTGGACCTCGGGCGCCCATGAGGCTGCGTTCGGGTTCGCGACCGTGCGGACCAACCCTGATGTACCCAAGCACCAGGGCATCACCACGATGGTGATCGACATGCACGCGGACGGCGTCGAGGTGCGACCCCTGCGTCAGACCACGGGCAAGGCCGACTTCAACGAGGTGTTCTTCGACGACGTGTTCGTGCCCGATGACGACGTGGTGGGGCCGGTCGACGGCGGCTGGACCGTGGCGCGGGCGACCCTCGGCAACGAGAGCGTGAGCATCGGCGGTGGCGGGGACGACATCTCCTACCCGCCGATCATGTTGTTGGGTCCCTTCGACGCCCATCCGGACCGGGTCGACGGCGGCGCAGCCCGCATCGGGCGTTACTTCGCGCAGCACCACGCGATGGGGCTGTTGAACCTGCGCGCGGCGAACCGCGCGGTGCAAGGCGGGGGCCCGGGTCCCGAGGGGGCGATGACCAAGCTCGTGCTCTCCGAGCTCGGTCACGAAGCCGCCGCCCTGCTGGTCCAACTCGGCGGACCGGATGCAGCGTTCATCGACCGCGAAGGTGCGATCACCCACCAGCTGCTGTTGATGCACCGCGGAATCTCGATCGCCGGTGGCACCTCGGAGATCAAGCGCAACCAGATAGGCGAGAGGATCCTGGGGCTTCCCCGCGACCCGCTCATCAAGTAGCCCGACCGCGGTTGCTCCACCGCCTGACGCCACAGCCGCCTCGACGGTCCTCTCCCCACCCCGCCCCTTCGCACCCGGAGTCTTCCGGCTAGGTTCGGGGATCGTGGAGAAACTGGTCTACGTCACATGGGATCGCCCCTCGGTCGATCGGGTCGAGCTCCGCCGGCGGTACCTGGGTGAGATCGCACCGAAGCTCACCGGGTGCCTGCTGGCGCCCTAGGCCCACGGCGATGGGCGATCCACCGGTGCGGCAACTACCGGGGCTCGCGGTGAGGTTGTTCCGGAGCCCGCTGCGCGGTCCGTGGCTCACCTCGCTGTTCGGTCGGATGCTGCTGGTGATGGTGCCGATCGTGTTCCTTACCGGGCTGTTGTCCTACGCGGCCTACGCTCCGGGGCTTCCCGCCAACGACCAGACACCCGATGCCGGACTGTTGCGGTTCTATGTGTTCGCCTGGCCGACGAGCCCCGCTTGGCTCTACCGGCTCAACCAGGGCACCCACGTCACCGTCGGTCTGATGCTCGTGCCGGTCGTGCTCGCGAAGCTGTGGTCGGTGCTGCCGAAGCTGTTCAGGTGGCCACCGTTCCGCTCACCGGCGGTGCTGCTCGAGCGGATCAGCGTGTTCGGCCTGGTGGCAGGGGGGATCTTCGAGCTGGCGACCGGGATCATCAACATCGAGTACTGGTACCCGATCCCCGGCGGCTTCTACCGGGCCCACCTCTACGGCGCCTGGGTCTTCACGGCGTGTTTCGCGATCCACGTGGTGTGCAAGTTCGCGACGATGCGCGCAGCGCTGCGCGAACGCCGCCTGCGCGACGAGCTGCGCGTGGGCATCGAGGGAACCGCGCCCGAGAGCACCGACGCGGGAACAGGACTGATCAGCGTCGACCCGGCGCCGCCGACCATGTCGCGGCGGACCCTGATCGGAACCACCGTCGCAGGGGCCGGGCTCCTGGGCGTGATGGGGGCGGCGCAGAACGTCGGGGGGCCGGTGCGCGCAGTCGGCGTGCTCGCACCGCGGGGCCGCGACCTCGGCCCCGGCCCCAACGGGTTCCCGGTCAACAAGACCGCCGCCTACCGGGGGATCACACCGGCCATGGCAGGTGAACCCTGGCGCCTGACGATCAGCGGCCCCAAGGGTGAGGAGGTGGAGCTGTCGCGCGCGGAGCTGTTGGCGCTGGAGTTGCACCGTGCGCTCCTGCCGATCGCCTGCGTCGAGGGCTGGTCCACCGGCAACCAGACATGGGAAGGGGTCCGCCTCGCCGACCTCGCGGCGCTGGTGGGTGGCATCGGTGCGGAGGTCCTGCGGGTGGGCTCGCTGCAGGAGGGCGGAGCGTTCGGTTCATCGATCTGGGACGATCGTGCGATCGCGGACCCCGAGTCGCTGCTGGCGCTCGCTGTGAACGGCACGGAGCTGTCGCTCGATCACGGGCTGCCGGCGCGGATCATCGTGCCGGCCTCACCGGGGGTCCGCAACACCAAATGGGTGAGCTCGTTGGACTTCGGGAACCACCCGTGAGCGGTGCGACGGCCCCGGGCCCAACCGGTTGGCTGCAACGGTGGTACGGGTCGGGTCCAGCGCACCTCGTGACGATCGTTCTCGGTGGCCTCGTCGGCCTCTACGCGGCGACAAAGCTGCTCACCGCCGACCCGTGGGGCGTCGCGATCTGGTTCGTCGCCACCGCGGTCATCCACGACCTCGTGCTGGTACCCGCCTACTGCGGGATCGACCGGCTGGCACGCAGGTCGATCCCCTCCGACCGCACGGCTGGGTCGCACGTCCCGTTCTGGTACGACCACATCCGGGTGCCGGTGCTGCTGTCCGGGCTGCTGCTGTTGGTCTTCTTCCCGCTGGTGCTCGCCATACCGGCCCGCTTCGAGGGCATCACCGGCACCTCGGTCGATGTCTATCTCGGCCGCTACCTGGCGGTCGTGGCAGGCCTGTTCGCGCTGTCAGCTGTGGCGCTCGCGGTGCGGATCACCGCCCGCTCCGCGCGACGCCGGCGCGGCCGGCGCTGAACAGCAACCAGAGGCCGAACCATCCTTCGGCGACCACCGAGGGAACCGCCACGATCGCAAGGAACACCGCTGCGTGGTCCTCATAGTCGGCGAGCACACCGTGAGCGACCGTGTCCAGCACGTAGGCGAGCCCTGCGGCCACCAACATGTACCGGAGGAGCCTCGGGGCCCTCGCGGAACGGATGAGGAGAGCACCGTTCAACACCAGATGGATCCCGAAGGCCACGAGACCTATGAGCCAGGCGGCATCGAAGGTCTCGAGTGCCACCAGCGCCTGGGCCGCAAGGGACTCGGAACCCACCACAGAGAGGAAGTCGGCGCCTCCGAGCAGCTGGAGGGCTTGGAACCCGAAGGCCAACCCGACGCCCAGGAACACGGTGTACACGAGGCGGAACCACGCGCTGACGAGCGACGGGTCCCGGTCGCCGTCCCGGAACACGATATGGAGCGCCCAGGCAACCACGACATCGATGACGAACACCGCCAGGAAGGCGATCATGCCCAACCTGAACAGGTTCTCGGACCCGGCGATGTTGGCGGCTGTCGCCGTGGCATCATCGGCAACCACCAGGCCGTCGATCACGAAGAAGTTGGCGAACAGCGCGAGGAAGAACAAAGTGACGTAGCCCGCTCCCGCGATCCGGGCGGCCCGCCGCGGCGGGAGCCCTGAATGGATCAGCGGGCGTGCGACGCCCTCAACCACCGAGACGTTCTGTCCGGCGTGTGAGCTCGGCATGCTGGCGATGGAGGTCGTCGTGGTCATGATGCGCTCCCGTCGGTGGGCTCGCGTACCATGATCACGGACTTGCCCGATGACCTGCCCTTCGCAAGTGCGTCGATCGCCCGGGGAACACCATCGAGGTCGAACCGTTGGGTCACTGCGGGTCGAACCGCGCCTGATTCGAGGTGAGCGGCCAGCCTCTCGATGAAGCTGTGGTGCTCACGGCTGATGAACACCCTCAGGCTCTGGGCCACGAACGGCGACAGCGCCATCGCACGGACCTGGCGACCGATGCCTCCGGTGAAGCGGTTGCCACCCTCGCCGCCCACGATCACGAGCGCACCGGATCGGGTGAGCACGCTGCGCAGTCGGCGGATGCTGTTGCGCCCACCGATGTCGATCACCAGGTCGTAGCGCTCGCCGCGGCCCACGAAGTCCTCGCGCTGGTGGTCGATGACGACATCCGCGCCGAGTGAACCCACGAGCTCGATGTTGCGGGATCCGGCGACCCCGGTAACGTGCGCTCCGAGCGCCTTCGCCAGCTGCACGGCGAACGTGCCCACTCCGCCCGAGGCTCCGATCACCAGGACCCGCTGACCGGCCTCCAGCCCACCCACGTCGGTCAGCGCCTGGAGTGCGGTGATGCCCGAGACCGGCGACACCGCTGCTGCTTCAAAGGAGAAACCCGTTGGCATGTGGGCGAGCCTCTGCTCGGACGCTGCGGCGTACTGCGCGAACGCGCCGCGTGCGATGCCGAACACGGCGTCACCGACCGCGAACCTGGTCACCTCGGAACCCGCTGCGGCGACACGACCGGCGACGTCCATGCCGAGGGTCTGCTGCTTCGGGCGGATCACGCCGAACCCGGCGAGGCGCATCAGGTACGGCTCGCCGGTCATCAGGTGGACGGTTCCACGGTCGACCCCGGCCGCGTGCACCTCGATGAGAACCTCATTCGCGGCTGTCGCCGGGCACTCGACCGTGCGAACCGAGAGCGAGTCCGCGGATCCGTAGCGATCCCGGACCACCGCCGTCATTGAGTCGACTCCGGCCATCGCGTTGTCGGCGCCCGATCGGTCCGGTCCTCCGCCGGCCGCGGCGGCCCCCGTGATCCCGGCTCTCCTCTGAGCACTGCGTCGTTGCTGAGAACTGCGTGATTGCAGAGCACTGTGTGGTTGCTGTCCAGCGTGCATGTCATGTCTCCGTGGGTCTGTTCTGGTGGGTCTCCCGAATTACCGTACTTAGTACGATAATTGGGATACAGTAGACGTACTTAGTACGATCGTCAAGGAGAAATCACCGGTGGACGAACTCCCCGAAGACCCGAGAGCCGAGTGACCGGAGCCATGGCCAACACCGACGAGACCGAGAGGACCACCGGTCCGGAACGACGCGAACCGCTCAACGCACCGCGCGTGCTGGACGCAGCGATGGCGCTGGCGGACCGTATCGGCGTCGATTCCCTGACGATCCGCAGGCTCGCCGCGGAGCTGGGTGTGAAGCCCATGACCATCTACCACCACGTACCCAACAAGGAGGCGATCATCGACGGCATCGTCGACGCGGTCTTCGCCGAGATCGAGCTGCCGCCGGCGGATGCCGATTGGCGCAGCGGGATCCGCCGACGGTGCCTGTCGGCCAGGGAGGTGTTGGCGCGCCACCCGTGGGCACCGCCGCTCATGGAGTCGAGGACGTCACCGGGCGAGGCGACCCTGCGCCACCATGACGCGGTGCTCGGCTGTCTGCGATCAGGAGGTCTCTCGCTCGACCTCACAGCACACGCCTACGCGATCATCGACAGCTACCTCTACGGGTTCGCTCTCCAGGAGGCCGGTCTTCCGTTCCACGGCGACGAGGAGATCGGTGAGCTGGCCGAGGAACTGATCGAACCGCTGCCGATCGAGGACTATCCGAACCTCACCGAGTTCACCGCCGAGCACGTGCTGTCACCCGGCTACAGCTTCGGGGCCTCCTTCGAGTTCGGCCTCGATCTGTTGCTCGCCGGGATCGAATCGGCGCGGGAAGCCTCAGAGGGAGGCCCGGCCACCATCGGCACATGAGCCGGTGACGCTGCTCGCCTTGCTCGCCCCGCCCTTCCCACCGAGATGGCGAGGCACACCAAGGGGCGGACCGGCAAAGAGGTAGTTGCCGGGGCGGAGCTCGCCCGCCTAGCGGGTCGCTGCGGCGTCGAGCGCCCTCGCGACCCGATCACCGATGCCCTCGTCGACGTTGCGCCAGTACTGCAGCGCCCGTTCCAACACCGGCGTGCTCACCCCGTTTGCGAGGTGACCGGCGACGTTGTCGACGAGCCGGTCCCGTTCGGCGTCGTCCATCACGTCGCGCACCAGGGTCCCGGCCTGGCCCCAGTCGTCATCGTCGCGGCGGAGCGTGTAGGCCGCTCGCACGAACTCGCCATCGGCTGACCAGGTCTCGACCTGTCGGTGCGCCTCGGGATCCGCTGCCGGACCTCCCTTCGAGTTCGGTGCGTAGACGGGATCCGACACGTTACGCACGCGCATCGCCCCATCCTTGGAGTAGCTGTTCACCTCCGCCCGAGGCGTGTTGACCGGGATCTGTCGGTAGTTGACCCCCATGCGCGCCCGGTGCGCGTCGGAGTATGCGAACAGTCGCCCGAGCAGCATCTTGTCGGGACTCGGCCCGATGCCCGGAACCAGGTTGTTGGGCTCGAACGCGGCCTGCTCGATCTCGGTGTGGAAGTCGGTCGGGTTGCGATCGAGTGTGAGCCGACCGACCTCGTGGAGCGGATAGTCGCCGTGGGGCCACACCTTGGTCAGATCGAACGGGTTGAACCGATAGCTAGCGGCTTCGTCGAAGGGCATGATCTGCATCTTCAGGGTCCAACTCGGATGCTCGCCCGAGGCGATCGCCTCGAAGAGGTCGCGGCGGTGGAAGTCGGCGTCCTCCCCCGCGATGCGGTCCGCGTCCGCCTGGGTCAGGCACTCGATCCCCTGGTCGGTCTTGAAGTGGTACTTCACCCAGAACCGCTCACCGTCGGCGTTGACCCACATGTAGGTGTGGCTCGAGTAGCCGTTCATGTGGCGCCAGGTGCGTGGGATCCCCCGATCCCCCATCAACCAGGTGACCTGGTGCGCGGATTCGGGTGACAGCGTCCAGAAGTCCCATTGCATGTCGTGGTCACGCAGTCCGCTGTCGGCGCGGCGCTTCTGCGAGCGTATGAAGTGCTGGAACTTCATCGGGTCCCGCAGGAAGAACACCGGGGTGTTGTTGCCGACCATGTCGTAGTTGCCCTCGGTGGTGTAGAACTTGAGCGCGAAGCCCCTCGGGTCCCGCCAGGTATCAGGACTGCCCTGCTCACCGGCGACGGTGGAGAAGCGGATCAGCGTGTCGGTCGTCGTGCCCGGTTGGAACACCGCCGCCCTGGTCCAGCGGCTCACGTCCTGGGTCACCTCGAAACGCCCGAACGCACCTGCGCCCTTGGCATGGGGCTGGCGTTCGGCAATGCGCTCCCGGTTGAAGTTCGCCATCTGCTCGATCAGGTAGTGGTCCTGCAGCAGGATTGGGCCGTCGGGCCCGACTGTGAGCGAGTGCTCGTCGCTCTCGACCGGGATGCCGGCATCGGTGGTGGTCGGTGGGCGGTTGTCGTTCGCATTTCTCTCGAGTGCCATGGCATGCCTCCGGTTGGGTGATGGCCCGCGTTGCACACATCACAGCACGGATGGGCACGTCGTGCTAGGGGCGTGGGTCGGTTACGCAGATCCGGTGCATGAAGATGCAGCAGCTGCTGTGG
>CAYVYG010000048.1:0-13164 GCA_964454385.1 uncultured Microthrixaceae bacterium | reverse complement strand
GTCCCGATTTTGCGGATGCTCCTCGAGGAGCGGATCGGCACCTTCGCCGAGGACGACAACCCGTTCGAATCGCTGATGGCGGAGATGCTAGACAGCTCGGACCTGCCAACAGCCGAGCGTCAGGTGCTCGTCGAGGCAAACCAACGGCGCTACTACCTGGACTTCGCGTTCTGTGAGTACATGGTCGCGATCGAATGCGACGGCCTGCTCGGTCACGGTTCGGCCAGCGCTCAGGCGATGGACCTGACGAGGCAGAACGACATACTCGAACAAGGATGGACCCTGCGTCGCTTCACCTGGTCCGACGTGCGGACCCAACCGGACGCGGTCCTCGACCGCATCCGGCGCGCGCTCTTGGCCAACGGCTGGGAGCCCGACCCCCACCAGCGAACTGTCCGCTGAGAGACCACACCTAGAAGTGCCACAACGGACAGTTCGCCGGGTTGTATCGCAGCGGTGGATCGCCGGTGTGCGGATCGCAGCTCAGGTGAAGCCCGGCAGGGAGTCCGCTGCGGGTGGTTCCCCTGCGAGGATGCGCTCGGTGCGGCCGCGCACCATCTCCATCCAGTCCGGATGCGTGAGCACCCATGGCCGTCGCTCACGCACCGCGTCCACAACCTGCGCCGCGACCTCGGATGGATCGAGACCGCCGTCGATGAGCGCCGCGACCATGTCCCTCATGGCCTCCAGAGCAGCCTGTTCCTCCGCATCGACGGCGGTTGCGTCCTCCATCGACTCAGCCGGATCCGATGGGCGGTTGCGATCCGCTTCATGGATCCTGGTGCGGACCCAACCCGGGCACAGCACCGAGACGCCTATCTCGGGGTGGGTCATCGACAACTCGGCAGAGAGTGCCTCCGACAGCGTCACCACAGCGTGTTTCGACACGTTGTACGGCGACATCCCCGGTGGTGAGGTGAGCCCCGCCATCGAGGCGGTGTTCACGATGTGGCCTCCTCCGGAATCGACGATGCGCGGCGTGAAGCTGCGCAGTCCGTGGATCACACCGAAGAGGTTCACCCCCAGCACCCATTGCCAGATCTCGAGGTCGATCTCCCAGGAGAGCCCGCCACTCGAGACCCCTGCGTTGTTGCAGGCCAGGTGCAACCCGCCGAACTCGTCGACGACACGTTGCCCTAGGCGCTCGACGGCTTCAGGGTCGCTCACGTCGGTGGGAACGCTCAGTGCGTTCACACCCTCGGCGCGCACCAGCTCAGCGGTCTCCTCGAGCGGATCGGCCTCGATGTCCGCGAGGGCGAGGTGCATGCCCTCCGCTGCGAACGCCACCGCCATCGCTCGGCCGATGCCCGAAGCAGCGCCGGTGATGACCCCGACCTTGCCATCCAGTTGCTCCATCACCGGACCCTAGCGCCACACCACCGGCGAACTGTCCGTTGTGGCACTCGTTGGTGTGGTCTCTCAGCGGACAGTTCGCTGGCACTTGTGGAACTGTCCGTTGTGGCACTCGTCGGTGTGGTCCCTCGCCGGACAGTTCGCCGGGGGCTGGCTCGAGCCGGGGGGCTGGCTCGAGCCGGCAGGGCAGCCGAGAAGGCTGACGATTCAGGTCTCGAGGAGGTCTCCGGGCAGGTCCGAGATCACCGATGCGATCGCCGCCAGCAGGTCACCGTGAACGCTGGTTCCGCGCCAGAACATCGCGATCTCGCGACTTGGCACCGGTTCACAGAAGGCGACGGTCCGCACGCCCGCGTTCTCGGGCACCGGAGGACTCACCGACATCTTCGGAAGCAACGTGACTCCGACGCCGGCGGCCACCATCTGGCGCAGCGTCTCGAGGCTCGTCGCCCGGAAGCCCCGGCGCTCGGATGCCCCGGCCATCGAACACACCTCGAGAGCCTGATCGCGCAGACAGTGCCCGTCGGTCAGCAACAACACCTCGGCTCCCGCCAGCACCGCCGGATCGACCGGTCCGGCACCGGCGAGCTCGTGGTCCGCCGGCACAGCGAGCACGAAGTCCTCGGAGAATAGATCCTGTCGATGCAGGTGCGGTGCATCGATCGGAAGCGCCAACAGCCCTGCATCGAGACGTCCTGCGAGGAGCCCCTCGACCACCTCCTCGGTCTTCTCCTCCACCCAGAGCAACTCGACACGGGGGAACGACTCGTGCAACGCGGGCACCACGTGTGGCAGGAGGTAGGGCGCGAGCGTCGGGAAGACTCCAATTCGCAGCGTCGCAGTCCCGGGCTCCGCAGCAGTGCGGGCGATCGCCTCGATCTCGTCGACCTCACCCAGGATCCTGCGAGCGCGCTCGATGATGCGGACACCGGCCCCGGTGGGGGTCACCCGCCGCGGTGCACGTTCGAGGAGCTCGACCCCAAGCTCGGATTCGAGCTTGCGGAGCTGGGTCGACAGGGTCGGCTGGCTGACGAAGCAGGCCTCGGCAGCCCGACCGAAGTGACGATGATCGTCGACTGCGACCAGGTAGCGGAGCTCCTGCAGGTTCACGATCGCAACGTTACGGCAGTGGCACCTACGCCACAGGTGCCGTTGCCGCGACTCCGGCTTCGGGCACCGAGGTGCGGATCAGGTGATCGAACGCCGACAGTGCAGCTGTGGACCCGGCTCCGAGAGCGATCACGATCTGCTTGTAGGGAACGGTGGTGCAGTCTCCTGCCGCGAACACCCCCGGGGCGGAGGTTGCGCCGCGGTCGTCGATGACCACCTCGCCGCGGTCGCTGAGCTCGACGGTTCCGCTCAGGAACTCGGTGTTGGGCAGCAGGCCGATCTGGATGAACACGCCCTGCAACTCGAGCTCGTGCGATTCGCCCGAGGCACGCTCGTCGTAGCGCAGGCCGTTGACCCGCTCGCCGTCGCCGGTTATCTCGGTGGTGGCGGCACCCGTGATCACCTCGGTGTTCGCCAGGCTGCGCAGCTTCGCCTGGAGCACCTCATCCGCGAGCAACTCATCTGCGAACTCGATGAGGGTGACATGACCGACGACCCCCGCGAGATCGATCGCCGCTTCCACACCCGAGTTGCCGCCTCCGATCACCGCGACCGACTTGCCCTTGAACAGGGGACCGTCGCAGTGCGGGCAGTTGGTGACGCCGCGGTTGCGGTACTCGGCCTCGCCGGGAACCCCCAGGCCGCGCCAGCGGGCACCGGTGGACAACACGACGGTGCGAGCACGTAGCGTGGCGCCGCTGTCGAGCTCGATCGTCGCCAACCCGCCAGGGTCGCTGGCGGGCACCAACTTGTTGACCCGCTGGTTGTGCATCACGTCCACGTCGTACTCCGACACGTGCGCCTCCAGGGCGGATGCGAGCTTCGGTCCCTCGGTGTAGGGGACCGAGATGAGGTTCTCGATGGCCATCGTGTCGAGCACCTGGCCACCGAAGCGCTCGGTGACCACACCGGTGCTGATGCCCTTTCGAGCTGCGTAGATGGCGGCCGACGCACCAGCCGGACCACCACCGACCACCAGGACGTCGAGCGCATCGAGGCCGTTGATGCGTTCTGCTTCGCGCTCGGCGGCGCCGGTGTCCACCTTGGCGAGGATCTGCTCGAGGGTCATGCGCCCCTGGCCGAACGGCTCGCCGTTGAGAAGCACGGTGGGCACGGCCAGCACGTTGTGACGCTCCACCTCCTCGGGGAACAGCGCCCCGTCGATCGCTACGTGGGTGATGTGGGGGTTGAGCACGCTCATCGCATTGAGCGCCTGTACGACATCGGGGCAGTTCTGACACGACAACGACATGTAGGTCTCGAAGTGGAACTCCCCCTCGAGCTCCTCCACCGCGGTGGCGATGTCCTGTGACACCGGCGGCGGGTGGCCACCCACCTGCAACAGGGCGAGCACCAGCGAGGTGAACTCGTGACCCATCGGGATCCCGGCGAAGCGCACCGAGATGTCACTTCCCACCCGCACGATCGAGAACGCCGGCCGACGGCCGTCGTCGGGTTCGGGCATAGCCGAGTCCTCGATCCGCACCGTGGTGACGTTGTCGGACAGCGCGGCTATCTGGGTGAGCAGCTCCCAGAGCTCCGCCGACTTCGGCGAGTCGTCGAGTGAAGCGACGAGCTCCACGGGCCGGGTCACCTTGGTGAGGTGGCCTCTGAGTTGTTCTGTGAGGTTGGAATCGAGCATTTCGGGCTCCCGGTGGTCTTGGTTCAGGCGGTTCATTGGTTGCCGCCGACTGCGTGTGCCGACGCCCGGCTTCCGGGCGCCGGCACACGCAGTTGGGGGTGGGATTCAGATCGGGAAGATCCCGCTCAGATCTTGCCGACAAGGTCCAACGACGGGGCGAGGGTCTCCTCGCCCTCTTCCCACTTCGCAGGGCAGACCTCACCGGGGTGCTCACGGACGTAGATCGCGGCCTTCACCTTGCGGACCAGCTCGGCGGCGTTGCGGCCGATCCCCTCGGCGGTGACCTCCATGACCTGGATGACTCCGTCGGGGTCGATCAGGAACGTCCCGCGGTCGGCGAGTCCCTCGTCCTCACGCAGGATCTCGAAGTTGCGTGAGATCTGGGTCGTCGGATCCCCGATCATCGCGTAGCGGATCTTCCCGACGGTCTCCGACGATGCGTGCCACGCCTTGTGGGTGAAGTGGGTGTCGGTGGAGACCGAGTACACGTCGACCCCGAGGCCCTGCAGCTCGTCGTAGTGGTCGGCCAGATCACCGAGCTCGGTGGGGCATACGAAGGTGAAGTCGGCGGGGTAGAAGAACATGACCGCCCACCTTCCGGCGAGGTCACCGTCGTTGACATCGACGAACTCGCCGTCCTTGAAAGCGGTTGCGTTGAACGGCTTGATCTTGGTGTTGATCAGGGCCATGGGGGATTCCTTTCATCCATTGGTTCCAACTTGTGATAGCCATGATAGTCGCTTACGAGCTATTCCGATAGGTTATCTCGATCGGTTGTTCCTATCGCTTCGATAGGTCCCAGCTATCGGTTCATGTCCGAGCCGATCTGGAGGGGACGGCGGGGAGTTCGGAGACGTCGGTGCTCCAGTGCTCGAATCAACCGCCCTGCTCGCCGCGCTGTCGAGTCCACCGAGCGGCTCCGGCTGGGATCACTCGTGTTCGGCACCACCTACCGCCATCCCGCGGTGCTCGCCAACTGGGCGGCCACTTTCGACCATCTCAGCGGTGGAAGATTCGTGCTCGGACTCCGCGCCGGACCGCAGCCCAACGAACACGACCAGAGTCGGAGTGGAACAGCTGGGGACTGCCCGAAACGGTCGCTTCACGCATGGCTGTGCTCGACGCCGCGTGCGAACGACTCGGTCGGGACCCCGCCACGATCGCCCGTTCCACCCAGGCGCTGGTCATGGTCACCGATGATTCCGCTCGCGGATCATGTTTCGTGGAGGCGGTCGCACCCCGCGCGACGATCGCCGGGACGCCGGCGCGGACTCCACCGGTACAACCGGCCGCGCGGTTCTCAGTACCGGTAGTGATCCGGCTTGTAGGGACCCTCCACCGGGATTCCGAGATAGTCCGCCTGTTCCTCGGTCATCTTCGTGAGGCGCACACCGAGTGCATCCAGGTGGAACCCCGCGACCCGCTCGTCGAGCTGCTTGGGCAGCACGTACACCCCGACCGGGTAGTCGTCGGTCTTGTTGAACAACTCGATCTGGGCGAGCACCTGGTTCGAGAACGAACAGCTCATCACGAAGCTCGGATGGCCCGTCGCGCAACCCAGGTTCAACAACCTGCCCTCGGCCAGCACGATCACGCTGTGACCGTCGGGGAACACGAACTCGTCGACCTGGGCCTTGATGTTGACCCGCGTGACGTCGCTCATGCGGTAGAGGCCCGCCATGTCGATCTCGTTGTCGAAGTGACCGATGTTGCCCACGATCGCCTGGTGCTTCATCCGGCCCATGTGCTCGGCGGTGATGATGTCCTTGTTGCCCGTTGCGGTGATGAACACGTCCGCGGTCTCGATCACGTCCTCAAGCCGGGCCACCTGGTAGCCCTCCATGGCCGCCTGCAGCGCGCAGATGGGGTCGATCTCGGTGACGATCACACGGGCGCCCTGGCCCCGGAGCGATTGGGCACAGCCCTTCCCGACGTCGCCGTAGCCACAGACCACCGCGGTCTTGCCGCCGAGCATCGTGTCGGTCGCACGGTTGATTCCATCGACCAGGCTGTGGCGGCATCCGTAGAGGTTGTCGAACTTCGACTTGGTGGTGGCGTCGTTGACGTTGATCGCCGGGAAGAGCAGCTGCTCCGCCGCGTGCATCTGGTAGAGCCGGTGCACACCGGTGGTCGTCTCCTCGGTCACGCCCAGGATCCCCGAGCCGATCGCACCCCAGCGGTTGCCGTCCTCGGGCAGGGAGCGACGCAGCAGGTCACAGAACACCTGCCACTCCTCGGGGTCGTCCTCGGTGGTGTCAGGCACCCGGCCAGCAGCTTCGAACTCGGCGCCCTTGTGCACGAGCATCGTGGCATCGCCGCCGTCATCGAGGATCATGTTCGGCCCGGCGGTGCCGCCGTCCCAGCGCAGCGCCTGTTCGGTGCACCACCAGTACTCGTCGAGGGTCTCACCCTTCCAGGCGAACACCGGAACCCCCTGTGGGTCATCCACGGTCCCGTTTGGACCCACAGCCACCGCCGCGGCAGCTTCGTCCTGGGTCGAGAAGATGTTGCAGCTCGCCCAGCGCACCTCGGCGCCGAGGACGGTCAGCGTCTCGATCAGCACCGCGGTCTGCACGGTCATGTGCAACGAACCGGTGATACGGGCGCCTTCGAGCGGTCGCGAATCCGCGTACTCGGCGCGTATGGCCATGAGGCCGGGCATCTCGTGTTCGGCGAGTTGGATCTGCTTGCGTCCCGCCGGAGCGAGGTCGATGTCGGCGACCTTGTAGTCGGTGAGTGCCATGGTTCGGTGTTCCTCCTGCGCCGCTCGGGCGCGTGGGCTCGCGGTCTGTTGTGTGGGAACGGGCCGGGGTCGTCTGACACCGGGTTCACAACGGCCCGCTGAGAAGACGGTACCGCGGGCACCCCCGCTGAGCGAAGCTCGCCCTACTCCACGCGGTTCAGGACCCACTCACCGACCCCACACGGGTGGCCGTCATCGTGGCCTCGGCATTCCTGCATGACGATGCAGCAGCTCTGTGGCGTCCGTGGAACGGTGCTCGATCGCTGTCACTCGCCTGGGCGAACCGGAACGGCGCCGTTGGTGTTGAACTACAGGCCGCAGTGCTGTGGGTGACTGAACCATTCGTCCCCAGCAGCGGCGGTCCGGCCAGACTGGCGGTCATGGATCTCGCAGGATGGGAATCGATGGGTGCACGGGTTCAACTGGGCGGTGACCGGGTGTTCGTGGTCGACACAGGACCGACCGGGACAGTGACGGGACCTCCGATACTGGTGATACACGGGTTCCCGACCTCGTCGATCGACTGGGCGCCGGTGCTTCCGGCTCTGTCGGCGAACCGCCGGGTGGTGCTGTTCGACCTGCCGGGGTTCGGCCTGTCGGCCAAACCGGACCGGCGCTACGACATCGGCTCCTCGGCCGATGCCGCGCAGAACCTCATCGAGCACCTCGAGCTGCGCGAGCTCGACCTGGTGACACACGACATGGGTGACACCGTCGGTGGGGAGCTGCTGGCGCGTCACCTCGAGGGGAACCTCACAGTCGACGGTGATCCGGTCAGCATCCGTCGGCGGGTCGTCACCAACGGTTCGATCTACCTGGAGCTCGCGCATCTCACCGACGGACAGCACGCGTTGTGGTCGGCCCCCGACGAGATGCTCCCTGTCGAGGGCACACCGACGGTGGAGATGCTCGAGCTCTCGCTCACCGCCACCCTCGCTCCCGCTGGAACACCGGCATCGAATCCGCTGCCCGGAGCCGTGCGAACCGCCGCCGAAGCCGTCTGCCATGACGGCGGAGCGCGTCTGTTGCCCCGGTTGATCCGCTACCTCGATGACCGGCGTGACAACGAGGCCCGCTTCACAGGCGCGATCGAGTCGCACCCGTCACCGCTCGGCATCGTCTGGGGCGACGCGGATCCGATCGCGGTGGTCGCGATGGCCCGGCGCCTCGCCGAGCGGCGTGCGGAGTCCGAACTCACCGAGCTCGCCGGGGTGGGTCACTACCCGATGATCGAGGCCCCAGACGCATTCGCCGACGCGCTGCTCGCCCACCTCGGCCGCTGACCCTCCCCTCGATGGCGGTTCTGTCCTGCGGGCATCCCTTGATTCGGGGATGGCCGCAGGACAGAACCTGGAGGACAAGACACGGTGTGGGGCAGCTGTGGGCGATGGGGTGCTCAGGGCGCGGCTGGGCGGCCAGCGGCGGCTAGGCGTCGGCCAGGCGTGACTTGATGTCATCGAGCACGGGCACCGGGCCCGGGTCGACTCCGAGGTCGGCCGCCAGGTGCAGCGTCACCAGGTCACCGAAGAGCGTCAGGTCCATGAACTGGGCGAGAGGCCCCTCGCCCTTCGCGGTGACCTCGAGCACATCCGCGACGACTTCGTCGCACAGGTCGGAGACCAGCCGGAAGCGCCGGCCGACCTGGGGATGCTCGAAGTCGTGGCGCAGCATCACCATCGTGAACACCTGACGGGTCACGTCACCGTTGACCGCCCAACCCGCCACCTCGTTGTGGGTGAGCTCGGGCAGGCGGTTGGCGAATGCGGGCGTCTTCGGGTTCTCGTTGAACTGGCCCTTCCAACGCCACGCCGCGACCTCGCCGAGGGGCCCGCCACCGTAGACCAGAGCCATGGTTCGCCCGATCCGGCGGGCCATGAGAGCCGCCGGGTTGTCGTTGCCGGTCAGCTGCTCGCTGCGCCGTCGGAGCTGGGTCACCGTCGAGTCGATCTGTTCGGTGATCCCCTCCACCAGACCCATTCGCTCCAGCACGACCAACGGCGTGACCGAGACCGCCCCGATGCCCGCCCGGGGCATCGGGATCGACTCGTCGAAGCGGATCAGCGGTGCCTCCCACTCGCCGGCCAGTTCCGCCAGAGCACCGCCCGAGGCCATCACAATGATCCGCGCACCCCGATCCGCGGCTTTGCTCGCGGCGCAGACGGTCTCCTCGGTGTTTCCCGAGAACGAACTGGCGAGCACCAGGGTCTCGGGCCCGACCCACCCAGGGCACTCGTAGTGCTTGGAGACCATGACCGGCACGGTCGCGCTCGACGATGCCACCGCAGCGGCGACGTCTCCGCCGATCCCGCTGCCGCCCATGCCAAGGACCAGCGCCGCGGTGATCCCGTCGCGCCCGGGCAGGCCTGCCACCCCGGCCGCCTGAGCAGCGGCGGTCCCGATCTGGTCCGCCAGGCCGTGCGCGGCCCCGAACATCCCGAGTGAGTCCAGCGTGTTCAGGTCCGCGGTCATCTCGATGCGAGCTCGCTCCGGTTCCGGGGCTCAGCCGGCGTCGAAGGTCGGTTCGATCCCCTCGGCATCGGCCTTGGCCATCAGGCGATCGTGCTCCGTGCCGTCGACGGTTGTCGCCTCGTCGATCAACATCACCGGTATGCCCTCACGGATGTCGTAGCGCCGCTTGATCCGTGGGTTGTACAGCGATGCCTCATCCGCGAAGTACAACAGCGGGCCCTTGTCCTCGGGGCAGGCGAGGATCTCGAGCAGCCTCGGGTCGAGGCGTTCGTCGGCGGGTGGTTGCGCGGTGTCGTTGCTCACGCCATCAGCCTGCCATGACCGAGCGCACCTCTGCGACCCTGAAGGCACAGGTTTCGTCGTCGTGTGCCTCCAGGTTGAGCCGCAGAAGCGGCTCGGTGTTCGATGCCCGCAGGTTGAACCACCAGTCGCCGCCGTCGACGGTGAGGCCGTCGAGGCGGTCGAGCGCGTAACCCTCGGCCGCATAGTGCTCGGCGACGGCCTCGATCACCGCGGCCGGATCCTCCACCCGGGTGTTCAGCTCACCGGAAGCCGAGTAGCGCTCGAAGGGCGCACGCAGCTCGGAGAGCGGCTTGCCGGTCAGCGACATCTGCTCGATGACCACCAGCGCCGCGATCAGACCCGAATCGGCGCGGTAGTTGTCACGGAAGTAGTAGTGCGCTGAGTGCTCACCGCCGAAGATCGCACCACGCTGCGCCATCACCTCCTTGATGAAGGAGTGACCGACCCGGGTTCGCACCGGCTCGCCACCGTGTTCACGGATCACCTCGGGCACGGATCTCGAACAGATCAGGTTGTGGATGACGGTCTCGCCCGGATGCCGGTCGAGGATCCCCGCGGCGATGATCGCGGTCGTCACAGAACCCGACAGCCCGCTACCTGTCTCGTCGACGAGGAACACCCGGTCCGCATCGCCGTCGAAGGCCAGCCCGATGTCGGCTCCAGCTGTGACCACCCGTTCGCGCAGCGCAGCGGTGTTCTCGGGCTGGATGGGATCGGCCGGGTGGTTGGGGAAGGTGCCGTCGAGCTCGCCGTACATGACCTCGAGATCCATCGGCAGACCCTCGAAGACGGCCGGGACCACGAGGCCGCCCATCCCGTTCGCGGTGTCGGCCACCACCTTCAGCGGCGCCAGGCGCTCCACCTCGACGAAGGACCGCACGTGGTCCGCGAAGTCCGCGAGCACGTCGCGCTCGGAACGTTTCCCGGCGCTCACCTCCGGCGGTTCACGGTCGCCGGCCAGCTCCTGTTGCGCGACCGCCTTGATCCGGTCTAGCCCGGTGCTCTCCCCCACCGGGCGCGCACCGGCGAGTGCGAACTTGGCCCCGTTGTAACCAGCCGGGTTGTGAGATGCGGTGAACATCACCGCTGGGGCATCGAGCGCGCCTGCCGCGTAGTAGCACATGTCGGTCGAGGCCAACCCGATGTCGATGACATCGATGCCCTGTGCCATCACACCCTCGGAGAAAGCCTCGACGAGCTCGACACCCGAGGGGCGCATGTCACGCCCGGTGATGATCGCACCGACCGATCCGGCTCGACCCGAGGTCGCTGCCTCCTGCGCGCAGAACACCGCGAAACCCGTGCCGATCGCCCGTGCGAGACGGGGGTTCAGCTGATCCGGCACCGTCCCCCGGACGTCGTAGGCCTTGAAGATGTCATCCAGCTCGGACATGGCCGATCACCCTACCTGCGCATACCGAGCCCGCCGGTGTCCCCTCGTGTTCGGTCACCTGGCGGAGGCAGCACCGGATCGGAGAGGTCGTAAACCCCGACCCGGTCGTTGTTGCGGATCGAGATCAGGTCCCTCACCAGGCGCGACGCATCCCTCAGCACGCTGACAGTGGAGCGTTGGGAGTTCTCGAGCTCGACGGGCACCTCCGTGAGGGTGAGGCCGTAGCGCTCCACCAGGTGGAACACCTCCACGTCGAACGCGAACCCGTCGATCGTGGTGTGGGAGAAGATCAACCGGGCGACGTCGCTGCGGAACGCCTTGAGCCCGCACTGGGTGTCGCGATAGCGCCCGAGCAGCACCAGTCCGGTGAACACGTTGATCACCCGCCCCCCGAGCTCTCGCAGGCGCCCTGCACGCACCACGGTGAGGGTGCCGGTGTGCTGGCGGCTGCCGACCACCACGTCCCAGCCGGCTTCTGTCGCTCTGACGAGACCCGCGATCTGCGCCGGGGAATATGCGAGGTCCGCGTCGGTGAACACAACGGTGCGGCCCAGGGCGACCAGCATCCCCTCGCGCACCGCGGCACCTTTCCCCCGGTTGGGGCGGTAGACGACCACCTGGTCGGCTCCGGCATCGCGTGCAACAGCCGCTGTGTCGTCGTGCGAACCATCGTCGACGACGACCACCTCCAACCCCCCATCCGCGGCGAGCGGTGCCAGTTCGTCACGGATCCGGGCGATCGTCGCCGCTATCCGATCCGCCTCGCCGAACGCCGGCACGACCACCGACAACCTCATCTCCCCGGGTGCGGGTTCCCTGCAGGCAGGTTCTGCCTGCACGCCGCGGACCGCCCGGAACATCAGGTCGCGGTAGTTGCCGGTGCGGATCAGGAAGGCGAAACCGAGCGAGACGGACTTCAGGGCCATGAGGGAGAACCACCAGCCCGGCGCGATCAACAGGTCCAACAGCGTGAGCACTGCGACATCCGCCAACAGCGCGGCCACCGCGGTCGCCCAGTAGGGAACCGGGCTGTGGAACCAGCGCCTCGACGGCGCGTCCGCGGAGGAGGTCCGAGCCGTGTGCAGGAAGTACGACACGAGCGTCGCCACCGAGACCGCGAGCGCATCGGCCGCCCAGACCGGCCAGCCGCCGGCTTCGACGAGCACGACGAGGCCGCTCACATCCACCAGGGTCGCCACGACCCCGATCGCGAGCACCCGCCGCAGCAGGTTCACCGGTCGGGCGTGGTAGCGCCGTCGGCTCCGGGACCGGCGGTCGGGGCGGCGACGGCCTCCTCGCCCAGTGTTGCGGCCGTGGCCTCCCCCGCCGTTCCGGTTGCTTCGGCGCGGTCGGCGGAGCGCTGGTCCCTGCGCGCCAACCAGAGCGCGAGACCCACACCGGCAGCGGTCATCAACCATCCCAACCACTCGACCGCGCTGCGCCCGTAGGTGAGGGTGACCTCGTCCTCGGTGGGCACCACGACCATGAAGTTGGGACTCACCCGGTAGGGGCCATCCGCGCCGTGGGCGGTCCAGTTCGGGAAGTACGATGTCTTGACCAGGACCGGCGTGCCGGGTTCGGAGACCCTGAACGAGATCGAGTCCTCGGTCTCGGACACATCGCTCACCTCCACCGGATCGACGCTGCGGCGCGGGATGTCGGTGAGCGGCTCGCCGTTGCCGCGCTCCACACGTGGCCACTCCGGGGGCCCCGATGTCGCGAGAGGTACGTCCCAACGGCTGGGGTCGAGGTACCAGTCCATCGCAGGCCCCGGGGTCTTGGCGGGGTTGGGATCGGCTTCGGTCGCTTCGGGCCGTTCCTCGTCGTAGACCCATCCGTCGATGTGGTCATCGGGCGGGGTCAACACGACCGGGAGGTTCTCGAGCGACTCGACCAGCGGGGCGTCCGCGACCTCGAAGACGACCCATTGGCGTACCGAACCGTCGGCCAGGGTGAACTCCCCGGTCGATGCGATCTCGGTGAGATCCGGGTTCAGGCGGGCCGCGTCGACCGCCTGGTCGGTTGCGGCCAGGTAGTACCGCACACCCATGAGCTGCAGGTGGCGCACGCCCGCGTCCATGTCGAACTCGGGATACGGAAGGTCGCGCTGGGGACGTGACGGGGCGGGCGACAGCTCGGACTGGTTGATGA
>CAYVYG010000047.1:0-13234 GCA_964454385.1 uncultured Microthrixaceae bacterium | reverse complement strand
CCGAGGCGGTGGAGCCGTTCATGGACGCGTTGTACGCGGCTGCCATGCGGATGACCCGTAACCGCGCCGATGCGGAGGACCTGCTCCAGGAGACGTTCCTGCGTGCCTACCGCGGGTACCCCAACTTCACCGACGGGACGAACCTGCGCGCCTGGTTGTACCGGATCCTCACCAACACCTACATCAACACCTACCGGGCCAAGCAGCGGCGACCCGACCAGACCGAGCTCGACGAGGTGGAGGACCTCTACCTGTACCGGCGCCTCGGCGGGTTGGAGGCGGCCAGAGCGGGCCGCAGTGCCGAGGACGAGCTGATGGATCTCTTCACAGACACCGAGGTGCGCGACGCGATAGACGCACTTCCGGACAACTTCCGGATGCCGGTCCTGCTCGCCGACATTGAGGGGTTCTCCTACAAGGAGATCGCCGAGATGATGGACACACCCATCGGAACCGTGATGAGCAGGTTGCACCGAGGAAGAAAACAGCTCCAGAAGTCGTTGCACGACTTCGCAGCCGCTCGAGGGCTGGTCGCAACCGACTCCCTCGCGACCGAGAGCTGAGCGATCGGGAACAAGCGACCGAGATGAACGCCGCCGAGCAGATGAGAACGCCGAGCAGATGAGATGAACACCGACGACGACCATCCACCGTCCGCAGGCGACGGACCGGGTTCGGCCCACGGCGGTCCTGGTCCGGCTTCGGATGGTGGCGGGAACGTACCGCCGGCCGAGCACAGCTGCGACGACGCGGTGGAGCTCATCTACGAGTACCTCGACGGCGAGCTCGATGTGGGGACCGTCGCTCGCATCGAGGTCCACCTGAAGCGTTGCTCACCCTGCCTGGAGGCCTACGACTTCCATGCCGAGCTGCGCCAGGTGGTCCGTGCCAAGTGCTCACAGTCGATGCCCGAGGAGCTGCGTTCGCGGCTGTTGAGGATGCTCGCGGATCCACCGGGGTGACACCCGCCCGCCGCGGTGTGATTCCAGCGACGCGGCGGTTCTACACTTGGTCCATGCTGTTGGCTCGAGAAACCGTCTGGCACTTCTGGCTCGCGGTGCCGCTCGCCGCGCTGGCCATCCTCGCGGTGGTCGTGATGGTGGGTCTCTACTTCTTCAAGATCACCCGCGCCCGCTACCCGAAGGAACAGGGCTGATCCCGAGCGCTGCCCGGGTCGACGAACCCGAGCGAGCCGCTTCGGGTTCCCGCAGCGAGGATGCCCACGGCTCGGTCGACTGGTCCCTCGCCGAACAGGTGGCCCTGCGCTTCACCGGCTCGGAGGACTTCTCGCGTTCCTATCACTGCGCCGGCATGGCGGAGGACTTCGAACGACTGACCAGCGAGGCACAGGCCTATGTGGAGGCCGAGGTGGGTTTCGCGTCGCTGGCCGGCGAAGCGCGGGGCCGGGTGGTCGGTCGCGACGACTGGGTGCGCGCCAACATCGCGTCCTACCGACGGTTGCTGCGCCCCGCGCTGGAGCGCCTCGACGAACGTATGTCCGCACCGGTGGCCTTCGTGTCGGGCAAGGTGGCCGGAGCCGAACTGGGGGCGCTTCTCGGGTGGATGTCCTCACGGGTGCTGGGTCAGTACGACCTCTTGGTCCTCGAGGAGGAGGATCCCCACGAACAGGACCTCGTCTACTTCGTCGGACCGAACATCCTGGGCCTCGAGAAACGCCATTCCTTTCCGCCCGAGCAGTTCAGGATGTGGGTCGCGCTGCACGAGGTCACCCACCGCACCCAGTTCACCGGGGTGCCCTGGCTGCGGGAGCACTTCCTGGGTCTCGTCTCGGGTCTGCTCGCAGAAGCGGATCCGGACCCGACCAGGTTGTTCACCGCCTTCGGCAGGCTCGCCGAAGGTCTTCGCACACGCACCAATCCGCTCGATGACGGCGGGATCTCAGCGTTGTTCGTCTCGGACGAGCAACGGGAGGTGATGCAGCAGATGGGCGGTCTCATGAGCCTGTTGGAGGGACACGGCGACGTGACGATGGACCGTGCGGCTCTCGACCGTGTGCCCCAGGCGGACCGCTTCGCGAAGGTCCTGCGGGCGCGCCGCAAGGAGATGGGCGTCGCAACGAGGCTGTTGACCCGCCTCATCGGCCTCGAGGCGAAGCTCAACCAGTACGAACAGGGTGAGGCGTTCATCGCCGCGGTCGAGGCCCGCGGCGGCCCGGAGTTGTTGAACCGCGCCTTCGACGAACCAGCGAACCTCCCCAGCAGGGCCGAGATCGCTGATCCCGATGCATGGTTGGCCCGCCTCGGCGCGCAGCCCGCGTCCCGGAATTGACAGGGATCGGGTCGCTGAGGCCGGATCGTGCCGAGGCCGAGGTGTGCGGACACACGCTCACAGGTGATGGGGCGAACACGTGACACACACTCCGGGACCACCCGATCCGGCCGACCCGTACGTCTCGGCGTTGCTCGAGCGTTGCCGGTTCCCGGAGGTCGGGCCCGGCGATGTCGGTCACGAGGTCGCCGTGTCCGGTGGAGCCGATTCGACCGCGCTGTTGGCCCTGGCGCTCGCAACGCGGGCCCCCGTCACCGCCCATCACATCGATCACGGGCTCCGGGGTGATGGAGCCGCCGAGGCGGAGTTCGTCGCCGGTCTCTGCGAGTCCTGGGGAGCGGCTTTCCGGTCGTACGCGGTCGATGTGGCCGACGGCCCCGATCTCGAGGCCCGTTGTCGCGCGGCCCGTCTGGAGGTGCTGCCACCGGGCGCGCTGACCGGCCACACCGCGGACGACCAGGCTGAGACCGTGTTGTTGAGGTTGCTGCGCGGATCCGGTCCCGCCGGGCTCAGCGGCATGGAGCCTGCCCGCCACCCGCTGCTCGGCCTGCGACGCCGCGACACCGAGGCCCTGTGTGAGCACCTGGGAGTCACACCTCTGGTGGACCCGACCAACGAGTCGCCGCGCTTCACCCGCAACCGGGTGCGTCACGAGGTTCTGCCGTTGCTCGCGGACGTGGCGGGTCATGACGTGGTTCCGCTTCTGAACCGGACAGCCGAGCTCGTCTCCGCGCAGAACGAGGCGATCGCGACCTGGGCCGCGACGCTCGACCCGCGCGACGCGGCCGGATTGCGGGAGGTGCCGGTGGCGGTCGCGGCCGAGTCACTGCGGCAGTGGTGGGAATCGACGACCGGTGGGCTCCCCCCTCCCGACCGGGCCGCGATGCAGCGCATCATGGAGGTCGTCCGCCGAAGGCACCGGGGCACCGAGGTGGGCGCCGGGTGGCGTCTCGACCGCAGCGCCGGCCGCCTGCGACTGAGCCGCACAGCGGGGACGCCCGGTGTCGGCCCCGAGGGATCCGGCGAGACTGCGAACTAGTGTCCCGGCGGTGACAGATACGACCGGAGATGCCCCGCCGATCGATTCCGATCCACGCATCGGGGAAGTGATCCTCTCCGAGGAGCAGATCGCGGGGCGCATCCGCGAGCTGGGAGCCGAGCTCAGTCGCGACTACGCAGGCCAGGCTCCGTTGCTGGTGTGCGTGCTGCGGGGCGCGTACGTGTTCCTGACAGATCTCGCCCGGGAGGTCAACCTGCCCGTCGAGATCGACTTCATCGCGGTCTCCTCATACGGCTCGAGCACACGCACCTCGGGCGTGGTCCGACTCGTCAAGGATCTGGATGTCGACCTCTCGGGGAGGCACGTGATCCTGGTCGAGGACATCGTCGACACCGGGCTCACCCTGCGCTACCTGCGCCGCAGCCTCGAGGCCCGCAACCCCGCCAGCCTGGAGGTGTGCGCCCTGTTGGCCCGCCAGAGCGCCGACACCGAAGCGCTCGGAGTCAGGTACGTTGGCTTCCGCATCCCCGGGGACTTCGTGGTGGGATACGGCCTCGACGCGGGCGAGCGCTATCGCAACCTGCGCTACATAGCGCTCTACGATGCCGAAGGAGCCTGAGGTGGATCATTCGCTTCCGGGCGACAGCGACGACCTGAACGTGCCCGAACCGCTCCCGCTGCCACCCGAGCTCTCGCCCCGGGTGGACATCGAACGGATCGCGGCCGCAGTGCGCGAGATCCTGTGCGCCATCGGTGAGGACCCCGATCGCGAAGGCCTCGCGGAGACTCCAGCGAGGGTCGCGCGCATGTACGCGGAGACCTGTGCGGGTCTGCACTACGACCCGGGCACTCACCTGCGGACCACCTTCGACGTGGGCCACGACGAGATGATCATGGTGCGTGACATCCCGCTGTACTCGCTGTGCGAGCACCACCTGGTGCCGTTCGTCGGGCGGGCACACGTCGCCTACATCCCCAACGCGGACGGGCGGGTCACCGGGTTGTCGAAGTTGGCGAGGTTGGTCGACGGGTTCGCCCGCCGGCCCCAGGTGCAGGAACGCCTCACGGCCCAGGTCGCGGATGCGCTCGAAGCGCACCTGGCACCACAGGGAGCCCTCGTGGTGCTCGAGGCCGAGCACATGTGCATGTCGATGCGCGGGATCCGCAAGCCCGGGGCATCCACGGTCACCAGCGCGGTCCGCGGGGTGTTCCGCACGGACCGCGGAACCCGCGCCGAGGCGATGCGCCTCATCGGAACCAATTCCGGATGAACCCCGGGCCCACCGAGGTCATGGGCATCCTGAACGTGACGCCCGATTCGTTCTCCGACGGCGGTGAGCACCTCGAGCCCTCCGACGCGCTGGCTCGCGCACGGTCGATGGTCGCCGGGGGAGCGACCTTCGTCGACGTGGGCGGTGAGTCGACCAGGCCCGGGGCCGCCCCGGTGGATCCGCGGACCGAACAGAACCGGGTCCTGCCGGTGATCGAGGCCCTCGCGGGTCACCCCGACATGGCGGGCGCCCGGATCTCCATCGACACCCGCAACCCCTCCACGGCGCGCGCTGCGGTGCGCCTCGGCGCGACCGTCATCAACGACGTCTCCGCGTCATTGTGGGCCACCGCAGCAGAACTCGGGGTCGGTTGGGTGGCGATGCACATGACCGGTGATCCGCGGACCATGCAGGCAGATCCCAGGTACTCCGACGTGCTGGAGGAGGTGCGGGCGTTCCTGGATGATCGAGCGGCCCTTGCCGAGGCGGCCGGCGTGGCGGAGGTGTGGGTGGATCCGGGCATCGGCTTCGGCAAGTCGACCGCTCACAACCTGAGCCTCCTGGGCGGGCTGGGCCGCATCGTGGCCGACGGACGACCGGTGCTCGTCGGGACCAGCAGGAAGCGCTCGCTCGGGGTGCTGTTGGCGCGCTCGGACTCGTTGGCCCGCAGGGGCCTCGACGGGGGCGTCGAGAGGGGCGGGGCGGTACAGGCTCCGGAGCCGGCCGAGCAGCCGGTCCCGACCGATGATCGCAGGGAGGGTTCGCTTGTGACCGCGGTGTGGGCCATGATCGAGGGAGCCCGCGTGATCAGGGCACACGACATCCGCGCCACCGTCGCTGCCATCGAGGCGGTGAGGCGCACAACCCAGGACCCGCCCGGGTCGTGAGAGCCGCTGCCGCGGTCACCGGTACGGGTGTGCAGGAGGTACGAAATGGCCAAGGGAAAATGGGCCCAGGGCATCCAGCCGCGCCACTTCGCCTGGATCATCATGGACCAGTTGGCCATCTGCGAGCGTCCCGGTGGCTTCGGCGAGAACCACCGCAAGGTACGACGCACCGAGGAGATCATCTGGATACGTGAGCAGTCCTTCGACCGTGTGATCTCGGTGTCACCGGCGCCGAACAACCTGCACAACTACGACGAGATGGGCGTTCGCTGGCTGCACTGGCCGTATCCGCAGACCGAGGAGATCACCCGCTACCTGGCGGATTCCTACAACCAGCTCGCCGCGCTGCTCGCCGAGGGGCGCAAGCTGTTGATCCACGGCGACGAGATCTCCGAACGCCTGTTGGGTTTCCTCGCCGGGTATCTCGTGTACACAACGATGGTGCCCGAGCCACCGCGCGCGATCAGCCTGATCGAAAACATCACGTCCCGCCAGCTCGGCGCCGAGGGACGCTCCGTGGTGGGCTCGGCGGTGAAGGCCGCCGAACGTCGCTGAGCACGCAGAGGATCCGCCGCGCTCGGACAGCGACGGGCACTGGGAGACCGACACCGGGAGACGAACACCATGGGCAGCGAAAGCACGGGTTCCGACGCCATGAGTGACCGCATCGAGCTGAGCGGGCTCGAGTTCACCGCGATCGTCGGGGTGCTGCCGGGGGAGCGGGCCCGCGCGCAGCCGCTGGTCGCGGATCTGGTCCTCAACGTCGACCTGAGCGCTGCCGGGGTGTCCGATCACCTCGCGGACACCGTCGACTACGCCGCTGTGTGCGACACCGTGGTCGAGGTGGCCCGCGGCGCGGAGCCGTTGCTCCTCGAGCGCCTCGCGACGCTGGTTGCCGACGCGGTCGTGTCGCTCGATGAGCGCATCGACTCGGTGCAGGTCAGCATCGCCAAGTCACGCCCGCCCGTGGCCCACCTGCTCGAGCGGGCCGGGGTGCGCATCACCCGCAGGAGGACCGCTTGAGCGCGAAGGAGCCGTCCTCGACCGATGGGTTCGCACGGCCGACAGGACCCTCGCAGCGCGGAACCATCTCTGAGGTGGGGGGGCGATCGAGGCGGGTGTTCCTCTCGCTCGGCTCCAACGTCGGTGACCGGCGGGCCCACCTCGTGCAGGCGGTTGACATGCTGCCCGATGTGGTGGCGGTATCGCCGGTGTACGAGACCGATCCGCTCGGAGGCCCCGAACAGCCACGCTTCCTCAACCTCGTGGTCGAGTTGGCGACGGCCCTGGAACCGGTCGACCTGTTGGGTGTTTGCCACAGGATCGAAGCAGGCGCCGAGCGGGTCCGCGAGGAACGCTGGGGGCCCCGGACCCTCGATGTGGACATCATCTGGATGGACGGGGTAGAGCTGGACACCGAACGGCTCACCGTGCCGCACCCACGTTGGATGCAACGGCGCTTCGTGCTGGCACCGCTGCGGGACCTGGCACCCGAGCTGGTGAGCGAGCGGGACCTCACGATGGCCGAGGGCTCGGTGATGGCTCTGGGCGAACTCTCGGAGCTGGATGGGCAGTGACCGCACCGCACGCACCGCTCCGCACCGCGATAGTGGGCGTCGGGCGCGTCGGAGGCTCCTTCGGTTCAGCGCTCGAGTCCGTCGGCTGGCCCGTTGCCATGGTCCATCACGAGGAGGCCGCATCGATCGCGCAGGTCCTGGCGTCGTCCGAGCGCTGGTCGGTACCCGAGGGAGTGGCGGTGCCCGACGAAGCGGACCTCGTGTTGTTGTGCGTGCCCGACGCCTCGGTGTCCCGGGTCGCAGCGGAGCTTCCAGCGAGCGACCGGAGCGTCGTCGTCCACTGCTGCGGGATCCTGGACCTCGATGTCCTCGGCGGACATGGCAGAACGGCCTCGATCCATCCCCTGGTGTCGCTGCCCGACCCCGAGGTGGGAGCGTCGCGCCTGCGCGGTGCCTGGTTCGCGGTCGCCGGTGATGACGAGGTCAGATCGATCGTGGCTGTCCTCGGAGGAACCGCGCTGGAGGTCGCACCGCAGCAACGCGTGTCCTATCACGCCGCCGCGGTGGTCGCCTCGAACCACCTGGTCGCACTGCTGGCACACACCCAGCGCATCGCCGCGCATGCCGGCGTACCGTTGGAGGCCTATCTCGATCTGGTGCGCGGGACCGTCGAGAACGTCGCGGTCGCCGGGGTCGAGGGCGCCCTCACCGGTCCGGTGGCGCGCGGCGACTGGGCAACGGTGAAGGCCCATCTCGATGCGCTGGGGCCCGCCGAGACCGACGAGTACCTGGCCGGCATGGTCGCAACCGCATCGCTCGCCGGCCGTGAGGTGCCGTGGGCGGAGATCCTCCCCTGACCATGATTGGATACCGTTTGTCGATGGCCGAGGTGCATCACACGACCCGCACGTCCGACAGGATCCGCACGTCCGACACGATCCGCACGTCCCACGCGACCCGCAAGGCCCTCATGGACGGGCCCACAACCAGCGGGTCGGCCTGAGGAGGACCGGGTGCGGACGATCGGGACGATCGACGGCCTGCGGATCCATCTCGCACAGCTACGCGGAGCCGGAGCGAGCATCGGGCTGGTGCCGACCATGGGCTACCTGCACCGGGGGCACCTCGGCTTGGTGGAGCGCGCCGCGTCCGAGTGCGACGAGGTGGTGACCACGATCTTCGTCAACCCCCTGCAGTTCGCGCCCGGCGAGGACCTCGAGTGCTACCCGAGGGACCCAGTGGGTGATGCCTGCAAGGCCGACCAGGCCGGCACCACGGTGCTGTTCACACCGGAACCGGCCGAGATGTACCCCGGAGGACCCGATTCCGTGCTGACCACCGTGAGCGTCGCGACGCTGGGGGACCACATGGAGGGGGCGTCGCGCCCGACCCACCTCGCCGGGGTGTGCACGGTCGTGGCGAAGCTGTTCAACATCGTGGGGCCGTGCCGTGCCTACTTCGGACGCAAGGACTACCAGCAGCTCGCGAGCGTCACCGCGATGGCCCGGGACCTGTCGTTCCCGGTGGAGGTGATCGGCTGCGCCACCGCCAGGGAGCCCGACGGCCTCGCGATGTCGAGTCGCAACGCGTACCTGAGCGAAACCGAGCGCCGGGTGGCTCCCGTGTTGCACCGTGCGCTGTGCGAGGGAGCGCGGGCCATCGCGGCGGGCGAGACCGACCCTGTGGCGGTGCGTGCCCTGATGGCCGCGCTGGTGGATGACACACCCGTCGGTGAGCTCGACTACGTGGAGGTCGTCGACCCGTCGACGCTCTCGCCGGCAGAGGTCGCCGATGGTACCTGTCGGCTGTTCGGTGCGGTTCGCTTCGGCGGTGCCAGGCTGATCGACAACATCGCGGTGTCCGAGGTGACAGGGGCGACACCCCGGGAACGTAATGGGAGCTGATACCAGCGCCCTTGGCGAACCCCGAGCGCCCGCTGACGCTCGAGCGGGGTCCTACGCGGTCGAGGGGCCACGACTCGACCTGTTGGTCATCGGATCGGGGGTGGCCGGCCTTTCGGCGGTGCTGCGTGCAGACGGCGCGGGTATGCGAACCGGTCTGGTGACCAAGGGCGATCTCGACGACGCCACCACCCGCTGGGCCCAGGGGGGAGTGGCAGCCGCGCTAGGCGCCGAGTCAGGGGCGGTCGACGCGCACCTGGAAGACACCCTCGCGGCCGGCGCCGGTCTCTGTGACCCTGCTGCCGCGCGGGTGCTGGTCGAGGAAGGCCCCACCAGGGTCGAGGAACTGATCGCGCTCGGGGCCCGCTTCGACCGCGACCAACAGGGCCGCCTGGAGCTGGCCCGCGAGGGAGGCCACTCGGTGCCCCGGGTCCTGCACGCAGGCGGTGCTGCGACCGGCGAGGAGATCGAGCGCGCTCTTGTCGCGGCCGTGGGGGCGACCGCGGCGACGATCCACACGCGGACCTTCCTCGAGGACCTCGTGATCATCGACGGCGTGTGTCGCGGCGCGTGGTGCCGCCTACCCGACGGCAGCCGCATGCGAGTGCTCGCGCGGAACGTGCTGGTGGCTGCGGGCGGTGCCGGTCAGCTGTACTCGGTCACGACCAACCCGGCGGGATCCACCGGCGACGGGATAGCGGCAGCGATCCGAGCCGGCGCTGTCGTGGCTGACATCGAGTTCTTCCAGTTCCACCCGACGGCCCTGCGCCACCAGCGGTCTCCCCGGCCCCTTCTCACCGAGGCCCTGCGTGGCCACGGCGCGGTGCTCCGCAACCGGGCCGGCGAACGCTTCGTGGACGAGTTGTTGCCGAGGGACGTCGTGTCGCGTGCGATCCTCGAGCAGATGACAGCGGACGGGACCGACCACGTGATGCTCGATGCCCGTGGGCTCGAATCCTTCGAGCGCCGTTTCCCGACGATCGCGGAGGTGCTCGCATCGGTGGGGCTCGATCCGGCACGTGATCTGTTGCCCGTACATCCCGCTGCCCACCACCTCTGTGGCGGGGTGCTCACCGACCTGCACGGAGCGACGACGGTCGAGGGGTTGTGGGCCTGCGGCGAGGTTGCCTGCACGGGTGTCCACGGAGCCAACCGGCTGGCCTCCAACTCGCTGCTCGAAGGGATGGTGTTCGCACCGCGTGCGGTGCGGGCAATGGCCGAGGGTCACCGGGTCGCGGAGCCGAGCGGGGCCCTGGGCGGTCTCGTCGGTTCCGGTGCTCCCGGCGGTCCCGATGGTCCCGATTGCGTCCCCGTGGAGGTGAGAGCCGTCGGAGGTTCCCCAGCCGAAGCGTGCGGGGCGCATGCGTACGACCCACCTCCGTGCAACTCCTCCACGGACAGCACGGTTGCCTCGCTGCTCGAGAGGCTGCAGGCGGCCATGATGGCCGGAGCCGGTGTCAGGCGTTCCGCCGCCTCGCTCGGGGAGGTCCACGACGAGTTGGCGTTCGTCGCCGGCGCGCTGGGGTCGGTGCGACGAACCGGTGGTGAGGGCAGTGGGGGTGGGGAGATCTGGGTCGCCGAACTGGTGAACCTGCTCACCCTGGCCGGGGAGCTGGTCACATCCGCGCGCGCCCGCACCGAGTCACGCGGCACCCACTGGCGTGACGACCATCCACACACCGATCCGTCCCAGCGGGTCCGCTACGGGCTCTCGGCGCTCGCCGGGAACACGGGCATCCCCGACGAGCGAGGAGCATCGCCACATGGTCCCCACTGAACCCGACAGCGCTTCCGCGCAGTGGTTGTTCCCGCCACCGCTGGCGGTCACCGAGGCAGTCGAGCGAGCACTGGCCGAGGATCTGCTGCCGCTCGGGGACCTGACCGGGTCGCTGTTGGGGGAGGCGACGAGGGATGCCAGGATCGTCGCGCGCTGCGCGGGCACGGTGGCAGGGACGCGCTGTGTGGAGGAGACGTACGCGCAGGTCGATCCTCGCATCGAGTTGAGCTGGCACGTCGGTGAGGGCGCAAGGGTGCGACCCGGGGCGCAGCTCTGCGCGGTGAGTGGCCCGCTGCGGTCGGTCGTCACGGCCGAGCGCACCGCTTTGAACTTCCTGGGTCACCTGAGCGGCATCGCGAGCCTCACCTCGCAGTTCGTCGATGCTGCCGCTGCGACGGGAAGCGCGCGGATCTGGGACACACGCAAGACCACCCCCGGACTGCGCGCGCTCGAGAAGGCGGCGGTGCGCGCAGGCGGAGGACGCAACCACCGCGGAAACCTCTCGGACTGGCTGTTGATAAAGGACAACCACCTCGAAGCGATGACGATCACCGAAGCGGTGGCGCTCGCGAGGGACCGCTGGCCGGGGCGCACCGTGCACGTCGAGTGCGACACCTTCGAGCAGTGTGCCGAGGCACTGGCGGCGCCCGCAGACGCCATCCTGTTGGACAACATGGAGCCCTCGACGGTGCGACGTTGCGTCGAGGCGGCCGAGGGAGCCTTCCCCGGTGGGCGGCGACCACTGCTCGAGGTATCCGGAGGTGTCGACCTCGACACCGTCGGTGACTACAGCGCATGTGGGGTCGACCAGATATCGGTCGGTGCGATCACGAACTCCGCGCCGGTGCTCGACGTGGGGCTCGACATCTGAGCCCTCGGGAGGCCCCGCGGACCCCGGGCGCGTCGGATCCGAGTTCGCCGATGGACGCGCCGGCGGCCAAGCTGGAAGTCGTTCGACGACCGAGAGTCGTTCGACCAGGAGGAACCGACCGACCATGACCCGGACCCCGCCGGAGGAGGACATGACATGGAAGACATGACATGTTGTTGGTGATCGACGTCGGCAACACCCAGACCGTCGTGGGGCTGTACCACACGGGTGACCGAAGCCACGAGCTGTTCGATCACTGGCGCGTGACCACCCGGGTCGACCGCACCAGTGACGAGTTGGCCCTCGTGTTGCGGGAGCTGCTCGCCACCCGCGGCCTCGATCTCGAGGACGATGTGGCGGGAGTCGCGATCTCCTCGGGGGTGCCCACGGTCACCACCGAGCTGAGGCGGGTCTGCGAGAGGTACCTCGACGCCGATCCCCTGGTTCTGGGTGCGGGGGTGCGTACCGGCATGCCGGTGCTCTACGACAACCCCCGCGAGGTCGGTGCCGACCGGATCGCCAACGCGGTGGGCGCGCACGATCTCTACGGTGGTCCCACGATCGTGGTCGACTTCGGCACCGCCACGACCTTCGACGTGATCTCCGAGCACGGCGAGTACCTCGGAGGGGTGATCTTCCCCGGGATCGAGATCTCGATGGATGCCCTGTTCGGTCGCGCGGCGGCGCTCCGTCAGGTCGAGCTATCCGAGCCCCGGAGCGTGATCGGCAAGACAACCGTCGAATCGGTCCAGTCGGGTGCCCTGTACGGCAACTCGTCGATGGTGGACGGCATGTGCGCCCGCATCGAGGCCGATCTCGGGGAGTCGACCGTCGTTGCCACCGGTGGCCTCGCGCCACTGATGGCGTCGGTGGCGGAGTCGATCGAGTACACCGAACCCTGGCTGACGCTCCACGGCCTGAGGTTGATCTGGGAGAAGAACCAGGACCGTGACTGACCGACCGACCCAGCCCTACTCATATGACACCGACTCCCGGGTGTGCGACGTGGTCGCCGGGCACTCCGGGCTCGATGCGGGCACCGAGACCGGCGAGCGGGTGTCGATCGCCGGACGGCTGATGCTCCGGCGCGTCCAGGGCAAGCTCGCGTTCGGCACCCTGGCCGACTCGACCGGTCGCATCCAGCTGTTCGCACCCGGCGCGTCCACGCCGGATTTCGAGGGGTTCTGCTCGCTCGCGGTGGGGGACTGGATCGGGGTCCGCGGTGAGGTGATGACGACCCGTCGCGGGGAGCTGTCCGTGCGCGTGGACCACTGGGAGCTTCTCGCTCCCACCCGGCGCGCTTTCCCCGACAAGTTCCACGGTATGACCGATGCGGACACGCGCTACCGCCAGCGCTACGTGGACCTCTGGGTCACCGAGGACACGAGGAGCACCTTCGTGTTGCGTTCGCGGCTGGTGTCGCTGACGAGGCGCTTCCTCGAGGACCGCGGGTACCTGGAGGTGGAGACTCCGGTCTTCCACCCGATTCCCGGTGGCGCACTGGCGACTCCGTTCGTGACCCATCACAACGCGCTGGACATGGAGCTCTACCTGCGGATCGCACCCGAGCTCTACCTCAAGCGTCTGGTCGTCGGTGGGTTCGAGAAGGTCTTCGAGATCGCGAGGGTGTTCCGCAACGAGGGCATCTCGAATCGCCACAACCCCGAGTTCACGATGCTCGAGTGCTACGAGGCCTACGGCGACTACGAGGTCCACATGGC
>CAYVYG010000046.1:0-13457 GCA_964454385.1 uncultured Microthrixaceae bacterium | reverse complement strand
TCGGCCTGTTCCATCCCGTGATCCGCGATCACCACGAAGGCGGTGCGATCACGTTCGCCGGAAGCGTCCACCGCCGCCAGCACCTCGCCGATGCGGGCGTCGGAGTCGCGCACCGCTGCCCGGGCGGCGTCACCGTGGGGTCCGCTCTCGTGGCCCGCCTCGTCGGTCAGCGCGAGGCTGCACCAACTCAACGCGGGCAGCTCGTTGCCGCGGTCGCCCCGCCACGCCTCGAGTGTGTGGGTGAGGCTCTGGTGATCGACCCGCGAGATGAAGCGGTAGAGGTCGCCGAACGCTTCGTGGCCCGGGTCGAGGTGCGTGACCTCGGAGAGGTCCGGCAGGGTGTTCTGTTCACCTGAGCGGACCAGCTCGAACGACGAGAAGCCGGCCCCCCGGTCGCAGAACTCGAAACTTGCCGTGGTGAAGGCGCCCGGCCGGCTCCGAGTGACCGCCTCGAAGATCGTCTCGATCCCCGGTGCCAGGTACTGCGACGCGGTGAACATCTCACCGATCGACAACAGATCGACCGCGTCGCCGGTGCTGCGTTCGACCCAGGCGTTGTGGAGGATCCCGGAGTGCCCCGGATGCGCTCCGGTCGTCGCGGTCGTGTGGTTGGCGAGCGTCGCGGTCGGCAGCGATGCGACAGCGCCGTGTCCGAACATCGTTCCGTCGTCGAGCAGGCCCGCCAGGTTCGGAGCCTCACCTGCATCGATGACATCGGCGAACAGGTTGGCGTTGCAACCATCGAGGAGGAACACCACCACGTGGTCCGCGGTGGATCCATCGAGGATCTCCCACTCGGGGGCTCCGTCCTGGCGAGCGAGGAAGACGCCTTCGGTCGGTTTGCCGAGGGCGCCCCGGCCGCCATCCGCTTCGTCGAGGCCCATCAGAGCAGCGATCGTAGGAGCGACGTTCACCACCCGGGTGGACCGGTCGAGGGTCCCAAGGAACCTGATGCCGGCCCCGGAGGCGAGGAACGGCGCGCGTGCCTGCACGGTGCCCAGCGATCCGTGGTTGCCGAGGTAGCCGTCGATGCGGTGCGCTGCGGTGTGGGTGACGAGCAGATCGGGTGCTCGGGGCGAATCGAAGAACTGGGCGATCGACTCGAAGGCGTAGGGGTATGCGTTGTCGCCCCGGCTGGGGAACCGGGTGGAGCGTTCGACATCGTGGCCCAGGAAGCGGTCGGTCTGCTGGGATGCCAGGGGATCACGCCCCGAGGTGGACCTCACCTCGTAGTCCCATCCCTTCCCGTTCGCATGACGCCGGAAGGTGACCGACCCGTCCACTGACGCGGCTCGGTACTCGTCGGGCCCGGGTGAGTGGACCGTCATCTCGACCAGGTCGGACATCGCTGCGTCGATGAGAACCGCTTCGATGGTCTCCATGGCCCGCCGCACCTGCTCGCGATCGGCGAGCCCTTCGACCTTGCGTTCATGGGTTCCCGATGCCATCTCGCCGAGTGTACGGGATCGTCCGAACCTGATTCCCCCCACCCCGGGCGAACTGACACTCAACAGCCCCGCCGGCGGCGCCTCTCAGGTGTCAGTTCGGTGGACGGGGGCGAGCAGGCCGGTGATCGAGTCGAAGAGCTGGTCGTAGGAATCGAGAGCGGGGAACTGCGGGAACTCCTCGATCACGTTCTCGGGTGCACGGAACAGGAACCCGTGGTCAGCAGCAGCGAGCATCGTGGTGTCGTTGTAGGAGTCGCCGGCTGCGATGACCTGGTACCGCAGCGACTGGAAGGCTTGCACGCAGCGGCGCTTCTGGTCATCCTGGCGCAGGAGATACTGCGAGATCCGTCCGTCGGCCTCGATCCGGAGGCGGTGGCAGAACAACGTCGGCCAGCCGAGCTGCGCCATCAGCGGCCGGGCGAACTCCTCGAAGGTGTCCGACAGGATGATCACCTGGGTCCGGGCGCGGAGCTCGTCGAGGAACGCGGCGGCACCCTCGAGCGGCTCGAGTGACGCGATCACCTCGGTCATCTCCCGCATGCCGAGACCGTGCTGCGCGAGCAGGGCGAGTCGCTCGCCCATCAGCACGTCGTAGTCCGGTTCGTCACGAGTGGTGCGCGACAGGTCGTCTATCCCGGTGGAGTCCGCGGCGGCGATCCAGATCTCGGGGATGAGCACGCCCTCGAGGTCGAGGGTGACGATGCTCTGGCGGCTGTCTCCCCGGCCGGCCTCCATCTCGGGTGTCGGGGTGAGCGGCGGTGTCGGGGTATCGGCCATCGGCCACAGTGTGCTCACCGTTGTGCTCGCCGTCGAGTCCGCGCCCGACAGGCCCGGTCATCACTCAGCGTTCGCGGCCGCTCGGCTGTGCTCAGCTCGCGGTGTCCTTGGTGCGCATCCGACAGCCGACTAGCCTTGGATCCGTGCCCTCCGACAGATCGTCGGGCTCGCGCGGGTGGTTGCCGGCGCAGGGCAGAAAGGACCCGTGACCCTCGACGCCTGGCGGACCAAGCAGTCCGTTGACCTCCCCGCCCACCGGAGTGTCCCGTGATGGAGAGCCTCACCAGTTGGTGGGACTTCGTGACCGGACGCTGGGACGAGGTGCTACAGGCGACGCTCGAACACGCCCGCATGGTCGTCATCGCGATGGCCATCGGAACGGTCATCTGCATCATCCTCGGAGTGCTCGCGCACCGATTCAAGTTCCTCCAGGAGCCGTTCCTCGGGGGAGCGTCGGTTATGATCACCATTCCCTCGCTGGCGCTCTTCGCGGTCCTGATACCACTGGTGGGCATCGGCGACAGACCGGCAATGATCGCGCTGATCATCTACTCGTTGATGCCGATCCTGCGCAACACGATCGCGGGTCTCGAAGGAGTCGATCCCGCCATCGTCGAATCCGCCAAGGGGATGGGGCTGTCCGGCTTCCAGAGGCTCAGGCTCGTCGAACTACCACTCGCCTGGCCGGTGATCATAACCGGCATACGGGTCTCCACTCTGCTCAACACCGGGATCGCCGCGATCGCGGTCCTCGTCGGGGGTGGAGGCCTCGGGATCTTCATCAACGACGGTCTCAACCGCTACCCGCTGCCCACCTCGGTCGAGCGCACCTGGACAGGCATCGTGTTCACGGTTGCGCTCGCACTGCTGTTCGACCTGGTCTTCTCGGGTATCAACCGACTGACCACCTCCAAGGGGATCCGCTGATGACCGACGACACCGCAGGGTTCGACACCGAACCTGCGACATCCTACGAAGCGAGCGGCCTGATCGCTGTCGAGACGATGATCCACCTCGATGCGGTCTCGAAGACCTACCCGGGTACTGCGGTACCGGCGGTGGAGGAGCTCACGCTCGACATCCCAAAGGGCGAGGTGCTCGTGCTGGTGGGCCCCTCAGGCTGTGGCAAGTCCACCACACTCAGGCTGATCAACCGGATGATCGAACCCAGCGGCGGGCGGATCTACTTCGGTGGTGAGGACGTCACCGACGTCAACCCGGATGACCTGCGCCGACGCATCGGGTATGTGATCCAACAGATCGGGCTGTTCCCACACCGCACGATCGCCGAGAACGTCGCCACCGTGCCCAAGCTGCTCGGATGGCCCAAGGCGCAGATCACCGAACGGGTCGACCAGCTGCTCGAGATGGTCGGTCTCGACCCGGCGGTGTTCGCGAAACGCTACCCCAAGGAGCTCTCGGGCGGTCAGGCCCAGCGCGTCGGTGTCGCTCGCGCCCTCGGAGCCGATCCCGAAGTGCTCCTGATGGACGAACCCTTCGGTGCGATCGACCCGATCACCCGTGATCGCCTCCAGAACGAGTTCCTGCGACTGCAGGCCGAGCTGCGCAAGACGATCGTGTTCGTGACCCACGATGTCGACGAAGCGATCAAGATGGGTGATCGCATCGCCATCCTGGGGGACCGCAGCACGCTTGCGCAGCTGGACACCCCCGAACGGATACTCGCGCTGCCGGCGAACGAGTTCGTCTCCGACTTCATCGGCAGCGGCTCCACGCTGAAGGGCCTGCACTTCGAGCGTGTGCGCAACGTGGAGCTCGCCCACTGGCCGGTGGCGGAACCCCACACGGATCGCTCGGAGGCGCTGTCGAGGCTGCGCACGAGCCCCGAGAAGTGGTTGCTGGTGCTCGACGAACAGCGCCGTCCATCGCGCTGGGTCAACGAGGCGCAGCTATCGGACACAGTGACACCCCTCACGAGGCTGGGCGTGCAGGTGGTGGCGAAGGTGGAGCCACAGGCCACTCTCCACGATGCGCTCGAGGAGATGCTGTCCTCAAACGCCGGTCAGGCCGTGGTCGTCGACGGCCGGGGTGTGTTCCAGGGCGTGATAGCTGCCGAGACGCTGACCGCTGCGGTGGCCCGGATGCGCTCCGATGCCCAGAAGCACTACGAAGAGCTCGCTGCCACAGAGGCGGCACCGAGCGTCAATGGGGGTGTCCTGCGGTGACTCTCACGATTTCCGACCCCGAGGTCGAGCCGGAGGAGCAGGCCGAGGAGCCCACGAGCGGATCTGCCGGCTCACTGCGCGAGAACGCCTCGCTCATCTACACCCCGATCGTGATCGTGGTGGCAGCCGGCCTTCTGTGGCTCTACGTGGCGAACACCGAGTTGATCACCCAGCAGTCGATACCGCTCAACTGGTCGCGGAAGCTTCAACCGCAGATCATCGAGCACATCAAGTTGACCCTCGCTTCGACCGCGATCGTGCTGGTGGTCGCGATCCCACTCGGGATCAGCCTCACACGTCCGGCGTTGCGGAGGTTCTCACCACCGGTGCTGTGGGTCGCGAACGTCGGTCAGTCGTTCCCCGCCTATGGCCTGTTCGTCGTCGCCTACTTCTGGATCGGGCGCGGGTTCAGGCCCTCGGTGCTGGCTCTCGCCTTCTTCTCGATCCTGCCGGTGCTCCGCAACACCATGGTCGGACTCGACCAGGTCGACACCTCCGTGATCGAAGCCGGAAGGGGCATGGGCCTCACCCGCATGCAGGCGCTGCGCTCGATCGAGCTACCTCTCGCGGTGCCGGTGATGCTCGCCGGGATCCGCACCGCCCTGGTCATCAACGTCGGTATGGCGGCGCTCGCCTTCCTGATCGGTGGCGGAGGACTCGGTGTGACGATCAGCGCCGGGTTGAAGCTGCAACAGAACATCGTGATCATCGTCGGGGCGGGTCTGACGGCGATCCTCGCCCTCACCATCGACTGGCTGGCGGCGCTCGCCGAACGGTACCTGCGTCCCAGAGGGTTGAAGTAGCCGAATCCATCCCGGTCGTCGTTGGCGCGCCCGGAATCTCGCAAACACAGGAGAATGAACATGAAAGTCACATTCCGATGGATGGCAGCGATCCTGTTGCCCTTCGCACTGATCGCTGCGGCATGCGGCAGCGACGACGACAGCTCCGACGACGGAGGATCAGGTGGTGGCGGGGAGGGCGCGACGGGTGCGCTCGCCGACCTTGATTTCTCCGGCATGGACCTGACCGTCGGCTCCAAGGACTTCACCGAGCAGTTCGTGCTCGGCGAGATCCTCGTGCAGGCACTCGAAGCAGCTGGAGCCAACGTGACCAACGAGATCAACCTCGGTGGCACTTCGGTCAACCGCGAGGCGCTGCTCGCCGGCGAGATCGACATGTACTGGGAGTACAACGGAACCGGCTGGACGGTGCACCTCGGCCAGGAGGACCCCACCGACGATTCCGAGAAGCTCACCGAACAGGTCCGTGCGATGGACCTCGAGGAGAACGGCATCGACTGGGTGGGTCTGGCGCCGTTCAACAACACCTACGGATTCGCCACCGGACCGGATCTCACCGAGGCGAACGGCGGCCCCTTCGACCTCCAGGGCATGGCCGACTACCTCAAGGAGAACCCCGACGCCACGGTGTGCATGGAGACCGAGTTCCCGAACCGCCCCGATGGCCTGGTCCTCTTCGAGGACGCCACCGGCTACCAGGTTCCCGAGAGCCAGACCCAGATCCTCGACACCAACGTGATCTACACCGAGACGGCCAACGGTGGATGCGATTTCGGTGAGATCTTCACCACCGACGGCCGCATCCCGGCTCTAGACCTCTCGATCGTGGATGACGGCGGGGCGTTCATCATCTACAACGTGTCGCTCAACATCCGTGACGAGGTCTACCAGGAAGCACCGGATCAGTTCGATGCGCTGGTGCCGCTGCTGGTCGACCCGCTCGACAACGACGCAATGGCGGAACTGAACCGTCAGGTCTCGGTCGACGGTGAGGACGCGGCGGACGTCGCGAAGAAGTGCCTCCAGGGCGAGGGCTTGATCGCCTGAGGATCCGAACCGGGAATTCGGGGAGCGATCGCTCCCGCCGATGACCACGAGGGTCGGCACCACTCGGGTGCTGGCCCTCGGTCATTCCGGGGTGTCGTCCACCCGGATGTCGAACGTCGCGACCCCGCCGTCCACCTCGGTGATCGTGATCCCGATTCCGTAGGTCACCCCCCTGTCGACCAGCTCACAGCGCATCTCCGCACCCACCCGCGCTTGCAGATCACTCGGGCAGCGCACCTCGTCGGGACGCTGACCGACCTCTGCTTCGAGCTGGTCGGCGATCTGGCGGGCGGCCGTATCGGCGGGGATCTTCTCCGGCGTGGTGCCGCAGGCGACCGCGAAGAGCACCGCGAGGGCGACCAGCACCATCTTCGCGACGGGATGCGAGCAGCGGCCCCCGGCCGTGCATGTATGGCTCCGGGACAATGCCGCGCACGTGCGGCTCCGGGACAACAGAGCCGGCTCGGTCATGCAGATCCGGGAAGCGAGCCCGGACCGGGATCGTGTCGTCCTTGCACACCCGGGGTTGCCGGGGCCCCGGTGCGGATCCTCTCACGCACCCACTCGAGGCTCGATGCGCCTCCCTGGGCATCCGACCAGCCATCGAGCAGCGCTTCCAGCGCTCGCAGGTCCTCGATCGACGCGAGGATCTCCACTGTCACCTCGTCGGTGGGCATCGACGCCACCTGGGTGTCACCCAGGAAGTCCATCATGAGTGGCTCCGCCGGTTCGCGCATCGCGTACAGCTCCCCGGTGTCCTCGACCCAGTTGAGCTCCCATCGCACACCCCCTGGATCGGTCCAGTCGGACCCGAAGGTGTACTCGCGCGACGAGCGGCGCTTCGGGTTGGCGTCGTAGAAGTGCTCTATGTCCATCGGCTTCCGTGGGGCAGGCTCGGCGGTCGGTCCGATCGAGCCTAATGGGATTCACCGGGGAACACCCTCTGTTGGCGATCACCTTGACCGATGGGGGTGCCTCTGTGCTCGGTCAGACCGGCTCGGGTTCGCGCTCGGCAGGCTCCTCGGAGCTCTCGGGTACCTCGCCGGCCTCGGGGGGTTCCGGTTCGGTGGAGCCCTCCACGTCTATGTGGGGCACGATGCGGTCCAACCAGCGCGGAAGCCACCAGTTCTTGTCGCCGAGCAGCTCCATGGTGGCCGGCACCAGGAGCATCCGGACCACGGTCGCGTCGAGTAGCACCGCGACGGCCAGGCCGAAGCCCATCAGCTTCACGGTCCGTTCGTCCTCGAGCATGAACGATCCGAACACGAACACCATGATCGCAGCGGCCGCAGTGATCACACGTGCGGTGGCTGCGAGCCCGTCTGCAACCGAGGTGCGGGAGTTCCGGGTGCGCACCCATTCCTCGTGTATCCGCGACAACAGGAAGACCTCGTAGTCCATCGATAGTCCGAACACGATCGCGAACAGGATCATCGGCAGGAACGGTTCGATCGGCGCCGCTTCGATGCCGAGCAGGGACTTGCCCCAGCCCCACTGGAACACCGCCACCATCAGGCCGTAGGACGCACCGATGGACAGCAGGTTCATGATCACCGCCTTCAGCGGCACGAGCACCGAGCGGAACACCAGCATCAGCAACAGGAACGACAGCCCCAGCACCGCGGCGAAGAACCAGGGCAGGCGGGCCGAGAGGTACTGCGAGAAGTCGACGGTGACCGCCACGAAGCCGGTCACCATGATGTCGGTGCCCGTCGGTTCCACCGACGGCAGCACGTCGTTTCGCAGCGTGTTGACCAACTCGGTGGTCGCGGCGTCCTGGGGCGCGGCGGTCGGCTGCACCTGCCAGAGCGCCGCGGTGGCGGTCTTCTGTGAGGGATCGAGGACGGTGTTCGGTATCGGACCGCTGACCGATGCGACGTCAGGAGTGGATTCGATGGCCCGGGTTGTGGCGAGCAGGCCGGCCGGGTCGACATCGCCCTCGAGGTCCGTGACGAGGATCAACGGACCGTTGGATCCGGGACCGAACCCTTCTCCGAGAAGGTCGTAGGCCTTGCGGGTGCTGGAGCCCTCGGGGCTGTTGCCGTCGTCGGAGAAGGCGAGACGCATCGAGAACAGAGGGGTGGCTATCAGGACCAGCACTGCGGCGCTTCCGATAGCGATCGTCCAGGGCCGGGCCTGCACGAACCGGCTCCAGCGGTAGGCGAAGGTCTCGCGCAATGGCTTCACCCGTCGGTCGGGGAGCTTCGTCCGCAGCGGCTTGAAAGCCAGGCTCGCCACGAGCACGACGGCCGCGATGGGGAAGCCGACAAGGAGCGGTTGGATGTGCAGTCCGAGGCCGATGAGAGCCATCACCACGAGTCCGGCCGCCACGATTCCGCGCCAGCGACTCACCTCGATTCGTTCACCCACGAAGCCGAGCAGGGCCGGCAGCAGGGTCAGTGAGGCCAACAGGGTGACGGTGACGATGGTGGCGGCACCGATCGCGAGGCCGTTGACGAAGTTGATGCCCATCATGATCAGCCCACTGAGGGAGATCACCACTGTCACACCTGCGAAGGTGACCGCGCGCCCGGAGGTGTCGATCGCGATCGACACCGACTCCGCAACGGTGTGGCCCGCATGCAGCTGCTCGCGGTACCGGGTCACGATGAACAGCGCGTAGTCGATGCCGACACCGAGCCCGATCATGATCGAGAGCGTTTGCGCGAAATCGGGCATGGACATCACGTTCGAGGCCAACAGGATCATGGTGGAGCCCAGCCCGATGCCTCCCAGTGCCACCCCGATCGGAAGCCCCATCGCGAGCACCGATCCTGTCGCCAGGATGAGGATCACGATCGCGAACGCGATGCCGAGCAGTTCGGATGCCGGAGGTTCGAAGTGCGAGAAGATCTGGCCGCCGTACTCGATGCGCACACCGTCGATATCGGGGGCCAGGTCCTTCACCGCGTCGGAGAACCTGGTCATCCGGTCCTGGTCGGCAGCGCCGGGGAGCTCCACCTCTGCGTACGCGATGGTGCCGTCGGCCGAGATGTGTTGTTGGCTCGCGATCATCGATGGATCGAACTGATCGCCCAGGAAGGCGGTCATGGCAGCGAGCGCCGCTTGTGGATCCTCCACAGGCGGTGCGAACGGGCTGGTGAGGTTGACGTCTTCGAGTTCGTCGACCTCGGCGAGGAAGGACTCGAGGCGCGAGCGCACCGTGGGGTCCTCGAAGCCTGTGTCGCTCTGGAAGACGATCGTGCCGGTCGCTCCGGCTCCGAAGCCACCGAAGCTGCCATCGAGGATGTCGAACCCGGCTCGGCTCTCGACATCGGGCAGGTCGAACTCGGTGCGGACGTCGTTGCCGAGGATGCCCGACAACCCGCCGAGCACGATCAGCGTGCCGAGCCAGATCGCAACCACGAGTCGGCGGCGCTCTACGCAGAAGCTCCCGATTCGTCCGAACAATGCTGCTCCCGGTCTGTCGTGGAGCCTCGCTCTGTCCGGTGACTGAGAGGCCCGGTGTTTCCATGCAGTGTTTCGTAATGCTTCCCATACAGTGTTGCGGGCAGACAACGCGCTCGCGCAGCGCAAGCGGTGTGACACTTGTCAAACATCGCGGAACCCGCTCAGGTCGAACCGGGCGATCGGCTCACCGACGGCCCGAACGCGTCGGAGGATCCGCCCGGAGAGGGACCCGTCACGACCCGGGCTCGTCGCCCAGGTAGATGCCCACCGACCGAGCGGTGTGGGCGAGCTCCTCGGTCGGGTCCACAAGCGCTGATCCGACAGCCACGACGTCGCAGAGCCGCACCGGTTCGATCCGTGTGCCACGCAGTGCGACCATGGTGTCGTAGCGGCCTTCGGCGACGAGATCCACGGCGTGGATCCCGAACTCGGTGGCGAGGATGGTGTCGATCGGACTTGGTGGACCGCCACGCTGAAGGTGGCCCAGCACGGTGGCCCTTGCTTCGAAGGCGCCATCGGTGAAGTCCTCGAGGGCGATGGCGATGGCTTCGCCCACCCCGCCCAGATGGCGGCGTTCCGCACGGTCGCTCGATCCGACGTGGGAGCCCATGGGTGGTGTGGCGCCCTCCGCGACCACGACCAGCGCGAACGCCTGGCTCCGGCGGTTGCGGGTCGCCTCGACGGTCTCCACCAGAGCTTCCATCGACCAGGGGATCTCCGGGATCAGGATGGCATCGGCGCCGCCTGCGATCCCCGAGGACAGTGCCAGGTGTCCCGCTCCGCGGCCCATGGTCTCGAGGATCATCACGCGGTCATGGCTGACCCCGGTGCTGCGAAGCTGGGAGCACGCCTGGGTCACGGTCCGCACCGCTGAGTCGAACCCGATGGACTGGTCGGTCAGAGCGACGTCGTTGTCGATCGTCTTGGGGATCGCCACGAGGTTCCAGCCGGAGCGCGCGTGCTCCTGGAGGATCGCGAGGCTGCCGTCGCCACCGATCGCGATCAGCGCGTCCAGCCCGAGCGAGTCGTAACCCGCCTCGATCTCCGACGCGACTGCATCGATGGGCTTGTTGATGGAGCCCAGGATCGTTCCTCCGGTGCTCAACATGGGGTCGTAGCCGTCCAGGTCCAACAGGGAGGGGGTCAGAGGCCGCGCCTGTCCGGTCGCGAGCCCTGCGACCGCATCCTCGATGCCGACCACCTCGAAGCCGTGTCCGTAGACGGCCCTACGGGTTATCGCTCTGATGGCGGCGTTGAGCCCCGGGCAGTCACCTCCGCTCGTCATCACGCCGATCCTGCGCGTCGCTGGGGTCATCTTCGCTCCCTGGCCTCTGGCGATGGGCACCCAGTCTGGCGCATCCCCGAGCCGATAACGGCCCGTGCCGGATCCCAAACGGCTCGACCGGCGCCGCTCAGGCCGGTTCGGGTTCCACGCCGAGCGCGCTCATGGCGTGGATCGCCATCACGACGAGCGCCAGGGCGGATCCGGCCACCAGCGTCGGTCCGGTACCCAGCGCGCCGAACAGTGCCGCGAACACCAGTGGCCCGGTTGCCTGGCCGAGCCTCACCGCGGATACCCAGGTGGCCAGCACCACGCCGCGTTGGGAGGCGCCGGCCCGGGCCGCAGTGGTCTCCTGCAACGAGGGCACTGTCGACCCTTCACCCGCGCCGTAGACCAGGAGGCCCACGACCACCGCCCAGACAGTAGGTGCCAGACCGACGCTCAACAGGGCGACTCCGAAAGCGGCCGCGCCCGCCACGAGGAGCCTCCGCAGTCCGAGCCGTGCCCGGATGGAGCTCAGGTTGAGAGCGATCAGCGTCGAGCTGATCGAGGGGATGCCCAACAGCAACCCACGGGCTGCGGCCGACAGCCCGAATTGCTCCTCGAGGTGCACCGGCAGGGTGGTCAGGAATAGCCCGAAGACCATCACGAACACGAGGAACCCCGATGCGATCGTGGCTGCGATCGCGGGATCGCGCAGCAACCGGCGCGCCGAGCTCAGCTGTTCGTACAGGGATCCGGCCTCCGTGGGTGGCCTCACGTCGTCGAGGGCCCGCGCTGCCGCTACGGCGGTGATGATCCCGAGAGCACTGGGCGCCAGCGAGAGCCGCCAGGTGCCCAACTCCTCGAGAACACCCGACGCGAGCGGCAGCAGCGCCAGCCCCGAGGTCAACACAGCCGCGTTCCTTCCGACCTGGCGGACCCGTTCTGCTCCCTCGTAGTGGTCACCGATGAGCACCACTGCCAGGTTGATGAGCCCAGCGGTACCGATCCCCATCAGGAAGCGGGTGCCTATCAGGATCCAGAAACCCGGGGCGAGCGCGGTCAGCGCACCGGTGAGAGCGAAGAGCCCCAGACAGGGCACGATCACCCGTTTGCGTCCGAGGCGATCAGCGAGGATGCCGATCACCGGAGCGGCTACGACCCCGGGCAACGACGCTGACGCCACCAACAACCCCGCCGAGGAGTCGGGTCGTCCGAAGTACTCGATGATGTCGGGCAGCACCGGTGCGATCAGCGTGTTGGCGGTGATCCCGGTCAGTGTGATCGCCCAGATCAGACCGGGTGGGGGCCGGCGACCGGGCCACACGGTATGGGGGGCGGACATCGCCGCACCGTATCGCAGGCCCCAGCCGCTCCCTGCGGGGCCCACATCTTCGACAAGGCGACCGTCGGTAGGGGTAGCGTCAGCGTACATGGGTTGCGGCTGTCTGATACTGCTCGCCTCGGGGATCTCGCCGAGACTCGCTCTGTTCCTGATGTGGCTTTTCACCGACCGGCTGAGCCTCGCGATGGACTCGTTCTGGTTGGGGTTCGCAGGTTTCCTGGTGCTGCCGTGGACCACCCTCGCGTGGGCCGTCGCCTATGCGCCTATGGGAGGTGTGAGCGGCCTCGGGATCGCGCTGGTTGTCTTCGGCTTCATCGTGGACGTGACGTCGTGGCTGGGTACCGGTCGGGAGGGCTACCAGCGCTCTGTCTGACCCACCGGGCCCAACTCATCGCGAGATGCGCAGCGTGACGAGCTGGAAGGGCGACAGGTCGAGGCAGACCCCGTCCGATGACAGCTCCGGGTGCTCCTCCGGGTAGGGCTCCTCCAACAGGTTGCACCGCCGGACCCGGCTCGCACGGTCGCGAAGCCCGAGGGTGGTCCGCACCCGGTCACCCGAGCCTTCCCAGAGCCGCACGACCAGGTCGCCCGAACCGTCGTCGGCGGATTTCACCGCGGATACTGCGACCCGTGGGTCCGCCACGCTCAACAGCGGAGCAGGGAACTCCTCGGTCGCGGCCGGGGGAGTGGCCACCTCGGATCCGGTGCGCGGCTCGGCCCGTGCTGCCGGGCGGACCCGGAGGGGCTTGTTCAGTGCCTCTGCATGGTGCAACACGTCGTCGAGGCCGGCGCCGTGTGCCAACAGTGAGACCGTCACCCGGTGGCGCCCGCGATCAGCGGTCGGATCGGGGTACTCGGGAGCGCGCAGCAGCGAGACACGTATCCCGCCACCGTGAACCGAGTGCCCGTAGCGTCCGTCGTTGAGCACGGCCACGCCGAAGGAGGTCTCGGAGAGGTCGACCCAACGGTGCGCGCACACCTCGAACTTCGCCGCGTCCCAGCTCGTGTTGGTGTGGGTGGGTCTCGACACGTGCCCGAACTGGACCTCGCAGTTCGCGGTGTCGCTGCGGACATCGAGAGGGAAGTCGATGCTCAGGTACTTCTCGTCCTCGGCCCAGTCGATGTCCAGTGTGACGTCGAGTCGGGGGCTCCCGGCTGTGAGGGTGAAGGTCTGGG
>CAYVYG010000045.1:0-13517 GCA_964454385.1 uncultured Microthrixaceae bacterium | reverse complement strand
ACACCCGTGACCATCCGGCGACGCCTTCGCTACCGGTTCACGGATCTTGGCTCCTTGGAGCCAGCTGAATTCGATCGTCTGTACCTCGAGATGGCCGATGTCGTTGTTGATGCTGCCGAGGTAGCGGGCGAGGACAGTTGGGCTGGTCGATACTGGAACACGAGAAAGGAAAAAGCGAGATCGCAGAGCGCCGCTTACACCGCGCGCGACGGTGACCGCCTCGTCGGCTTCATGTTCTTTACGATCTCCGATCTCGGGCGCTGGACTGGCCTCTTGATCGAGAGCGGCTTCGTTCGTCCGGAGTATCAGCGTCGTGGCGTCGGGTTCGCCCTGTGTGCACGGATAGCGCACAGGGCTTTCTGGCGCCATCCCTGGAAGGAGTTCTTGTGGGTATCAGAGCTCATCAACCCCGTGATTCTCAACGGTTGGTTGTCGCGCTTCCCAGCCACGACCGAAATGGTACCGGGTGTGTTCGGAAAGCGCTCTGCTGAACTCGATGTCCTGGCACCTCGGCTCGCCCGGATGCTCTTTCCTGACAACGACTACGATGCGGACTCGTCTGTGCTGACCCACCGCACGACGCCGCGACCTTCCCTGACGTCATGGTCAGGTGTACCTCGGATCGACAACTACTTCGATCGGCACATGAACCCGCGAACAGGCGACTCGCTGTTCTATCTCGCCGCGTTCGACCACATCACGCTCATCAAGAGTCTGGGGCTTCTCGCTCGTTCGGCACTACGCATGATGGATCGCCGTGTCCGTCGTCGTCCCGGTTGAACCGGTTGAGTCCTGGGAACCGGCGCAGCAGTGAGTCTTCAGATCAAGAGTGTCTCCAAGACCTATCGGACCCGCAGCGCACGGATCCGCGCTCTCGAGGATGTGACCCTGTCGGTTGACCGCGGTGAGGTAGTTGCGCTCGTGGGCAACAACGGGGCTGGGAAGTCGACGCTCATGTCGATCACCGCGGGGCTCCTGTCGGCCGACGTCGGCACGGTGACCGTGATGGGTGACGAGACCACCGCAGGTGGCGGTACCCCGAGTCCCCATCTGGGGCTTGCCCCACAGGAGGAGGCCGTGTACCCGACCCTCACCGTGCGGGCAAACCTCGCCTACTTCGGCACCCTCGCGGGTCTGAGAGGGCGGTTGCTGGAGGATCGGGTGGAAGAAGTGGCCGGTGAGCTGCTGCTGGGCGACCTGTTGGGACGCAAGGCGGTGGAGCTATCCGGGGGTCAACGGCGGCGTCTCCACACGGGCCTCGCACTCATGCACGCACCAGAGGTCCTGTTGTTGGACGAGCCCACCGTCGGGGTCGACATCGATGCGCGACTCGCACTTCTCGCGTTCGTGCGTGACCTGGCGCAGCGGGGAGCTGCGGTTCTCTACTCGACCCACCAGATGACCGAGGTGGAACAGGTCGCGTCGAAGGCCGTCGTGCTGCACGAGGGCAGGGTTCTCGCGATCGGAGCGGTCGAGGAGATCGTGTCGAGCCATGCGGTCCCGAGCGCGGAACTGCGTTTCATGGACGATCATGATATGGCCCGCGGTGCCCTCGGTGAGACCTTCGGAACAAGGGTGCTCGGCTTGAGACGTGCGGGACAGGTACACACGGTGGCGGAGATCCGACTCGACCGCAACGATGCGGTGGTCGCCGACGTGGTCGAGATCCTGCCGCGCTCGCTACGTGAGACGCTGGTCTCCGCGGAGATACGTGAGTGCAGCTTCGAGCAGGCCTACGTGCATCTCGTCCGCTCCGTCGGTGGTTCCCCCGAAGTCGACGTCGTCGCGGATGTCGGAACAGAGGTGCGGGGTTGATGCGGAACGCGGCGGTCGTCGCCCGACACGAGCTGAGCCTGATGCGCAGCGAGATCGTCCCGGTCACGCTCTACTACCTGATGCCCCTCGCGATCCTGTCGTTCGTCCAGGGAGCGTTCACGGTGTTCCTGGATCTGACCGAGCCGGGACTCGGAGCGAGCGGGGCGAGCATCGCGGCTCCGGGTCAGGCGACGATGTTCGGCTTCATGAGCCTCGCCATGTTCGGGCACTTCTTCCTCGGTGAGTACGGGTGGGGCACCTGGAACCGGGTGCGCTCTATGGGTGTGCGAACCCACCAGATCATGGGCGGCAAGATGGTTGTCGCATACGCCCAGCAGCTCTTGTTGTTCGTGTTCGTGATGGGTGCCGGAGCGCTGCTGTTCTCCTTGGATGTGAGCGGATCGATCTTTGCGTTGGTGGCCATCGAGCTGCTCGTTGCGTTCGTGATCGTCGGCTACGGACTGATCGCGTGCGCGATCGCTACCACCCAGGCGCAGTACAACGCGTTCGCCTATCTCGGTGCGCTGGTGCTCGCCGGCGTCGGTGGGGCTCTCACACCCTTCGACACGCTGCCGGGTTGGGCCCAGGCGATCGCCCCCGTCGCACCCACCTATTGGGCGGTGAGAGGGTTCACCGCGGTGATCCTGCACGGTGGTTCGATCAGCGACGTGTCGACCGAGCTCCTGGCGCTCGGGCTCTTCGGGGTCGGCTTCCTGGTTCTGGGTTCGATGCTCTTCGATGCCGACAAGCCGAGGTCGACCTGGGCATGAACGGCTCGGGACGTTCTGCGGGTTCGCTCATCGTGGAGTTCGTCGGCGATGCCCGTGAGCTCGAAAGCCCCGACGACCTCACCTTCGGCCGGGCGGCCGACCTGGTGCTCGACGACAACCGGTTCATGCACCGTGTGGTTGGCCGCTTCGTGTGCCGTGAGGGGATCTGGTGGTTGCAGAACCTCGGAACCCGCAGCCGACTCGAGATGCTCGACGTGGACTCGGGAGCCTTGTTGGAGCTCGCACCGGGCCAGCAGCTACCGGTTGTCGCAACCGAGTTCGTGGTGCGGTTCACCGCTGGCCCGGCGAACTACGAGATCACCGGGCACCGCAGCGGTGAGGCACTCCGAGCCGACGCGGAGGGCGAGGTGGTCGGTACCGCGACGATCGACTTCGGCGACGTGCCGCTCTCGCCCGAACAGCACCTGTTGGTGGTGGCACTGTTCGAGTCGAAGCTCCGCACCGGACGAATCGAAGGCGGAAGCGTTATGGCGCGACGTCTCGGGTGGTCGGCCAACAAGTACAACCGCAAGCTCGACGTCGTGTGCGAGAAGCTGCATCGCGCAGGGGTGCCGGGGGTCAAGGGCGAGATCGGCCTCAACGCAGACGGACGGCGCGAGACGGTGCTCAACTGGGCGCTGTCCAACGGCGTGGTCACCCGCAACGACCTCGCCCTGGTCCGTGCGGCAAGCTCACAGGTGCCCGAGGACGGATCAGGCGATGACCCGGGTCCCGATGACGGCGGCGCTTGACCTTCTGTTCCCCCGCTTCATCCGATAGGCACGCCGAAAAGTGTCAGGAAACGGGTTGTCTCATCTCTAGGCCCCTGAAGGCGACACAGGGTCGCCCAAGCCCAGGAGGCCGAGATGACCGATCACACCCGAGCCACGGAACCCACCACCGAGAACACCGAAGCGGAGCCGACCGCCGATGCCGACATGGCTGACGGGACCCCAAGCGGCCCCGCGTCGACCGGCCGCAACTCCACCCGTCGCAACCCGAACCGGCGTGCCCGCCGTTCTCGCTCAAGGTTGGCTGTCACCGCAGCGCTCGCAACCGGAGCCGTCTTCGGCGTCGGCGGCGTCGCGTCGGCCGACAGCGCCTCGGCCGACAGCGCTGCACCGAGAGGTGATGCATGGTCCTCCGAAGCGCCCCGGATCACGGTGCCGACGAATCGTGGGTCGAACGACAAGGTTCCCGGACTCGACGACTACCTGGTCGAGGGCTCGATCTCCCGCGAGCTCCCGGAGTCCTACGGCTGGCCGGACGACGATGCCGATCCCGAACCCGCGGATCCAGGCGACAACCCTCCCGGTGTCGATCCGGGGCGGTTCATCGTCGACCAGGACGCCCTCGGCACCCTCGATCCCGACGACCTCGAAGGGATCCTCCCCGACCCCCAGGAAGGTGGTGGAGGACCCGGCGGCGAGGATCGACTCGCCAGCAACGGTGAGCAGGGATGCGATGATCCGGATTTCGCGGCCGCCTACCCGCAGAAGTGCCCGGATCGAGAGACTCCCGGCGACACCCGCGACATCCCTCCGGAAGAGCCGTGTGAAACCTCGGGAGATGACGCGCCGTCTGATGATGCCTCTGGCGATGACGCGACGGACGGGCCCGATGTCGAACCGGGCGACGAGTGCGAGCAGCCTGATGTGACCACCACGACCACGGTCCCCGATGAGACGACCACCACGGTGACCGAACGGCGTCGTAGCGAGCCTGGTCCCGATGTGGGTTCCGAGGTCGCCACCAAGGGTCTGGCCTTCACCGGTAGCAGCGTTGCCCTGCCGCTCGTCGGAGTGGGACTACTGGGAGCCGGTGCCGTGGTAGCCGGGATCTCGAGGGCCTCACGTCGTCGCACGACAGGCCCCGGTGAGGCGTGAGCGGTGTCCGATGTCGACCACCGACCCGCTGCAGGTTCTCTCCCGGCGGGCGAGGACAGGTGGCTCCCGAGTGGGACTGCGGTGCAAATCGAGCACTGGGACGCCACACTGGAGCGGGCGGGTGCACACATGACGGACACAGCGCAGAGCCCCACCATCGAGAGCACAGGTCCGGTCGACGCCGCGGCTGTGGACTCACAGGCCGTGGCTCGGGCCCTGGCGGGCGATCGGGATGCGATCGCGGACATCTACGACCGCTACGCGGACCGGATCCACACGATGTGTGTCCACATGCTCGGAGATGCCGACGAGGCAGCGGACGTCTGCGCCGAGGTGTTCCTGATCGCCCTCCAGCGCCTCCACCAGCTCGTCGAGCCGGCGAAGCTGCGCAGTTGGCTCTACGCGATCACACGCAACGAGGTCTACCGCCGAACGAAGCACCGGGCGCGAACCCGGCCGGTAGGGGAGCTGGACGACGTGGCCGCCCTCGCAGCTGACCCGAGCCGGCTCGAGGAGCTCGGTCCCGAGGCGACAGCCGAGTCGCCCGCGGCGGACCCTGATGTGCTCGCAGAGCTGGTCCAGGCTGCCGCCGCCGGCCTCGACGACCGGGACCGGATGGTCCTCGAGCTCACGGTCTCCGGGGGTCTCGACGGCCAGGAGCTGGCGGATGCCCTGGGGGTCCGCCTCGACAACGCCTACCAGATGACCCATCGGATGCGTGAACGCTTCGAGCGCTCCGCTGGTGCGCTCCTGGTGGTCTCGGCCGGCCGAGAGCACTGCAGCGACCTCGACGGGGTAGCCAGGCGTTGGGACGGCAATTTCGACGTGTTGTGGCGCAAGCGCTTCGCGCGCCATGTCGAGCGCTGCGACCGCTGCCAACGCATGAAGAGCCGACTCCCCAAGGCCCTTCTGGCGGGAGCTGCACTGTCGCAGGCTGCGCAGGCCGCGGCGCTCGCGGCTCCGATCTCGGCGCGCGAACAGGTTCTCGCCCGGGGCCCCTCGATCGTCGCCACATACCGTGGTCGCGCCTGGTCCCACGACGGCTTCCCCCGTGACCGGCCCAGGCCCCGACGGTTCGCGCGGTCGGCCGCGATGATCGGCGCGGTGGTGTTGGTGGTGCTCGGCATGTCCGCGGCGCTCGATGACGGGCTCCGCGAGCGACCGGACGGCAACGGGACACCACCTGCAGAACCGGATCCTCCCGCCACACCGACGACCGCGACCGCGCCAGAGCCAACAGCGCGGCCACCGGAACGACCACGCACCGGTTCGACCGCACCGCTGCCAGCGGGCGATCAGGATGCCCCCACCCCGAGCAACACCGACGGGGGTTCCACCGTGCCCACGGTCCCACCGGTCGACGATGGTCCGCCAGCGAGCGCCGTCAAAGAGGATTCCGGCACGCCGACCGATCCCGTCAACGGGCCCACACCGGCAACACCCGGCGACGGACCCGGTGACGGCTTATCGGAGGGCACCGGGTCCCGGGGCTCCCGGACCGACCCCGGATACGGATCGACCGGTCCCGGAGCTGGATCGTCGCGGCAGACCGCGACAACCGAGGTGCCGGGATGGCAACCCGACCGCCCACCGGTCATCCGGGTGCCACCCACGTTCAGGGGCGCGACGGTTTCGTCGAGCTCCGGGGTCACTGCGTTGCGCTGAGCTGAGCGGACCCGTGGTGACCGCGGGTTCGACGGGTCTCCCCGACCGGCACGCGTCGATCGCTCCGGCCCACCCTGGAAGGCCTTCGGGCAGAACTCACTAGTGTGGTCGGAGCCAACTGGTGCGTCCGTGCAACCGTGCGTGGTCACACACCGGCTCGGGCGCAATCACATGGACGACACGGACACGAAGGGCAGGATCACATGAAGGGCATCGTCTGGGACGGCGAGAACGCCACCCTGCGCGACGACGTGGAGGTGCGCGATCTGCGCGCGGGTGAGGTGCGCGTGCGTCTCGCAGCGGCTGGGCTGTGCCACAGCGACGTCTCGGTGATCGACGGCACGATCATGTTCCCGACCCCCGCGGTGCTGGGCCACGAGGGCGCCGGCGAGGTCGTCGCGGTCGCCGACGACGTCAGATCCGTCTCGGTGGGTGACCACGTGGTGTTGACCACGCTCGGGAACTGCGGTCGCTGCGGCGCCTGCAGCCGTGGCAAGCCCACGTTCTGTCGCGAGTCGATCGGCAAGCTCGGACGTCCGTTCACCGTCGGTGGTGACAAGGCGTTCCAGTTCGCGAACACCTCGGTGTTCGTGGAGGAGACGGTGGTCAGGGAGACCTCGGCGGTCCGGATCCCCGACGACGTGCCGATGGCCTCAGCCTCGTTGATCGGCTGTGGCGTCCTCACCGGTGTGGGAGCGGTGGTGATCGGCGTGGGCGGCATCGGGTTGAACGTCATCCAGGGTCTCGCGCTCGCCGACGCGCTGCCGATCGTCGCGGTGGACACCAACCCCAACAAGGAGGACCTTGCACGGGAGTTCGGCGCGACGCACTTCGTCTGCCCGGACGAGGACACCGACCTCGTCGAGGCTGTGAAGGAGATCTGCCCCGACGGCGTGGACTGGGTCTTCGAGTGCGTCGGGTCGACCGCTCTGATCGAGACCGGCACCCGGATGCTCGACTTCGGTGGTGGTGTGGTGATCGTCGGGGTCCCGAAGATGGGTACCAAGGCCAGCTTCGTGGTCTCGGACATGTACAACGACCGCTCGATCATGGGCTGTCGCTACGGCTCCGCGCGGCCGGCGTACGACATCCCGCTGATGGTCGAGCTCTACAAGGCCGGTCGCCTCAAGCTCGACGAGCTCGTCAGCGCCACCTACCCGATCGAGGGTTTCGAGACCGCGCTCGGCGAGTTGCACGAGGGCAGGCTCGCCCGGGGCGTGCTGGTGATGGACTGATGCCGCTTCCGGGCGAACTTGGGGAGCTGGCGGCGCAGGTACGCAACTGGGGCCGCTGGGGCGACGACGACGAGTTGGGTTGCGCCAACCTCCTCGACGACGAGGCGACCCGCCGTGGCACCGCAGCGGTGCGGAGCGGCAGGCGGGTCGATCTCGCAGTCGATCTGAGAGCCGACGGCGTGCAGGTCGGCCAGCCGGCGCGGCGCTACAACCCGATCCTCACCCACACCTCGATCAACGAGCGTGATCCCTTCGCGCCGGGGATCTGGGCGGGTACCGACGATCTGGTGACGATGAGCACCTGCGCGGGCACGCACCTCGACGCGCTGGCGCACATCTCATATGACGGATCGCTCTACAACGGGTTCCCCGCGGAATCGATCATGGCGCTCAGCGGCGCCGGCCACCTGGGTGCGGAGAAGCTGCCCGCCATCGCCACCCGGGGAGTGCTGTTGGACCTGGCGCGCACCAAGGGTGTGGAGGGCCTCGACGAGATCGACCAGGGCTACGCCATCACCGGTGAGGACCTCGACGAAGCAGCCGAGGCGGCCCGGGTCGAGATCATGCCGGGCGACTTCGTCCTCGTGCGCACCGGTGAGATGCGTCACTACCTCGCCGACCCGCACGAGCCGTTCGCAGCGATTCGCGACACGCCCCGTTGGCGCTACGCGGTGGGCACCGGTGATGCCAGGTTGCCGGGCTTCTCGGTCCACTCGATCCGCTGGATGTCCGACAACGAGGTCGCCGGAGCCGTCAACGACACCTACGCCTACGAGGTGTTCCCACCGTCGATGCCGGACTGGTCGGACTGCTTGGCGGTGCACATGATCCACGTGCGTGACATGGGCCTGATCCAGGGTCAGAACTGGAACCTCGAGGAGCTGTCGGTGGCCTGCGCGGAGCGGGGATCGGGTGAGTTCCTGCTGGTTGCGGCGCCCGAGCCGATCGTCGGGGCCGCGTCGGCTCCGGTCGCTCCGGTCGCCGTACTCTGATCGGGTGAGCGAGGACCGACCGCGTACCTATTCGGCCTGGTGGTTCCTCGCGCTGTTCGTGGCGCTGGTGGGTTTCGGGATCTACGCCGTGATCGCGTGGGGGACCTACACGCGCGAACCCACCTCCGAGCTTCCCGACGAACCGGTGACGACCGCGCCCGGGGCGAACACCACCACCACCGAGGTGCCCCCGACGATGGTCGATGGGTCACCCGCCCCCGAGGGGATCGCGCAGGTCTCGGGCACACCCGGCGACCGCGTCTACCGCTTCGACGTACCCACCGAATGGGCGAGCGAGGCAACCGAGACCGAGGTGCCGGCGGTCGACGTCGAGCGGTCCTCCGATGACACCACGCTGACCCTCACGATGGCCTGCGCGGTCTCTGCGGGCTCGCACCCCGCTCTCATCAAGGTCACCGAGGATCCCTTCGAGGTCAACGTCACCCCGGTCGTTGCGGGGCTGCGCTTCGGTTCGCCGTGTGCGCCCGACGAGCGTGCCGGTGTGGTGTCGATCGTGTTGGACGATCCGGTGGGCGAGCGCCGGGTGGTCATGGCCCGGCCCGGTGAGAAGGTCGAGGTTCCTGATCTCGGCTGAGACAGCGAGCATCTAGGATCCGAGGCGAATGCTTCGAGGACACACGCTCTGGGAACTGCTCGACCGCCGGATGGATGACACACCCGACGCGCTGATGGCGGTCGACGAGGACATGTCCACGATCACCTTCGGCGAGTACTGGTCGGAGTGCGAACGCACTGCAGCGGGCCTGTTCGACCAGGGGGTCAGACCCGGGTCGGTGGTCTCGTGGTTGTTGCCGACCTGGATCGAATCCCTGGTGCTCGCGGGGGCGCTGAGCCGTCTGGGGGTGACCCAGAACCCGATCCGACCGGGCCACGGTGAGCGGGAGATCGGTTTCATAACCCACCAGAGCGGGGCATCGCTGTTGGTGGTTCCCTCGGTGTGGCAGGGCATCGACTACGAGGACGTCGGTCGTGCGGTCTCCGCGGCGAACGGAGCCAACATGAGGGTTCTGGTCACCGACCGCGCGCTGCCCCAGGGCGATCCCTCGATCCTGCCGCCCGTCGAGGGTCCTGCGGACCCCTTCGACCGACCGGTTCGATGGCTCTTCCACACATCCGGTGCGGCTGCTGACCCGAGGGGCGCGCGCCACACCGACGCCTCGATCGCCGCTGCCGCGAAGGCGATGGTGCAGCGCTTCGGTGTCGTGGCGTCCGATCGCAACGCGCTGTTGGTCCCGTTCAGCCATATCCAGGGTTTGGTCTGGTTGTTCGCGAGCCTCCGGACGGGTTGCGCGAACATCCTCGTCGAGCACTTCGACCCCGATGGGACCCCGGAGGTCCTCTCTCGCGAAGGCGTGAGCCTGGTCGGCGGCCGATCCGATCTCATGGGGGCTCTGCTCGAGTACCAACGGAAGCAGCTCACTCCCGCCTTTCCCAACCTCCGCGCTCTCATGGTGATGGACCCCCGTTGCTCCCCGGCGCTGGTCGACGAGGCACGCCGCGTGCTCGATGTGCCCCTCTTGTCGTGCTACGGGTCGACTGACGCGCCGCTGATCGCCACGGGGGATCCCGCCACCGGCGACGACGCTGCGGCGACGGGCCGCGTCCATCCCGTCGACGGTGTGGAGCTGCGCCTGGTGCCGGCTGACCCGTCCGCACCGCCGGGGCAGATCGGGGAGATCCGCGTGAGAGCGCCCCAGGTGATGATCGGCCACGTGGATCCCACCCTCGACACCGATGCGTTCGACGAGGACGGTTTCCTGTGTACCGGTGACCTCGGCCGGCTCGACGGGTCGGGGAGCCTGGTGGTGGAGGGTCGCGCTGATGAGGTGTTCGTCCGAAGCGGCGAGAGGATCTCAGCGAGGGAGCTCGAGGAGCTGCTCGGAGCGCATCCGGCGATCGGCGAAGCGGTCGTGGTCGGGCTGCCGGACCCCGATGCCGGCCGACGGATCTGTGCGATCGTGCAGACCACCCGTGGGGTGTCCCCCATCGACCACGAGGACCTGCTCGACCATCTGCGCGGGGTCGGGGTGGCACCGCAGCTGTTGCCCGAACAACTCGAACACGTCGAGGTCATACCCCGCAACCCGCTCGGCGAGGTGTTGCGCCAGGTGCTGATCGACCAGTTCAAGGGATGACACGAGCACCCTCGGGCACCCACCCACCGCAGCTGCGCCCGATGGCCGCGGCCGACCTCGACGGCGTGCTCGAGATGAACCAGCACTGGGTTCCCCACGTCGGCTCCCTCGACCGTGATTCCCTCGATGCCCTGCGCGGCGAGGCGGATCTCGCTCTGGTCGCGACACTCCGGGACGCGCTCGCCGGATTCGTGATCGTCCTGGGCACCGGAGCCGACTACGCGTCGCCCAACTACCGGTTCTTCGCGCGGCGCCACGAGCGCTTCACCTACGTCGACCGGGTGGCGGTCACACCGGATGCCCTGCGCGCCGGAATAGGCGGGACGCTCTACCGCGCGGTCATCGATCATGCGCAGCGGTCGGACTCGCCGGTCGTGTGCGCCGAGGTCAACGTCGATCCCCCGAACCCCGGTTCCCAGCGCTTCCACACAGCTCACGGATTCGTCGAGGTGGCACGGCAGTGGACCTACCGAGACACCGTTCAGGTCCAGCTCCTCGAGCGGGTGCTCTGAGCACGACCGTTCCTGTCGATGTGCGCTCCGGGATGCCCGACACGTCGGATCCCTACGGGCCTACTCGCCGAGCGCCCGAGGCCGGTAGTGTGGCGCACCCGGAGGTGAACGTGGACCAGGACGACCGACCTGCTGGAGAAGCTCCAGATGCAACTGCAACGCCGGTGACCGATGGGTCCTTCGCGACCGGGCCGGCAGCGGTCGCCGCCAGGGCAACCGGAGCCGACACGAGCGGGCCCACCGGCGGAGCGGAGCCGCACGTCCCGAGCGGGACCTCGACACCCGAGCGGGTGGACCTGTTGGCTCCGAGCGCCGGACCGAGCGGGAGGACGGTCGCGGTCGTGGTTGCAGCTGCGGTCGTGGTGGCTGCATCGATCATTTGGGTCCTGCGTCGACGCAGGACCTGAGTGCAGCGCTGCGCCGTGCTCACAGAGCCCCATGACCGTCATGTGGGAAGTGACGATATCGAGATCGTGACCACCCTGTTGGGCCGCCGGCCGACAGCGGCGTTCGAGGTGGCGTTGCGAGGCCCCGACGGGGTTCCGATGGTCATCCGCAACGCGCCGCTCACCAGCGACGGCACGCCGATGCCGACGCTGTACTACCTGGTGGACCCAGAGCTCGTCCGGCGCGTGGGTGCCATCGAGGCGGCCGGAGGAGTCAAGCGGGCCGAAGCGGAGATCGGACTCGACGTGATCGCGGAGATCCACAACCGCTACGCAGCCGAACGCGACGCCGAGGTGCCGCAGGGACATAGCGGCCCGCGTCCGAGCGGTGGGGTGGGAGGCACCCGGCGGGGGCTGAAGTGCCTGCACGCGCACTACGCCCACCATCTGGCGGGTGGGGATGACGCGGTGGGTCGCTGGGTTCACGAACGGCTGATCGAACAGCGCGACGGTACGGAACAGGGAGAACGAACTTGAGCGCGCCGCTCTACGCAGCGATCGACTGCGGGACCAACTCGACGCGTGTGCTGGTCTCCGATGGCGAACGCACCCTCGAGCGCGAGATGAACATCACCAGGTTGGGTTCAGGGGTCGACTCGACCGGACGGTTGGATCCGGACGCGGTGACCCGCACGTTGCAGGTTCTCGATCAGTACCGGGGGTTGCTCGACACCCACCACGTCTCGGGCGTCCGCGTCGCCGCGACCTCCGCGGTGCGCGACTCGGACAACCGCGACGACTTCCTGGGGTCGGTCGAGGACCTGTTCGGGGTAACCCCCGAACTGTTGAGCGGCGACGAGGAGGCTTCGTTGTCCTACCTGGGCGCCACCGCCGGGCTGCCGGCCGACCTTGGCCCCTACCTGGTGGTGGACATCGGTGGTGGTTCCACCGAGTTCGCGCTGGGAGGTGCTTCTGGTCCAACAGGAGTGCCGGTCGCCGCGACCCACACCACGCAGATGGGTTGCGTGAGGCTCTCGGAGAAGTACCTGGCGCATGACCCACCGCTTCCCGAGGAGCTGTCCAACTGCCTGGCAGAGGTCGAGTTCCACGTCGACGGTGCCCGCCGGGCGGTGCCCGGGCTCGCGTCCGCCGGACGGCTGATCGGACTCGCAGGGACCGTGACGACGGTCGCCGCGGTCGAGATCGGCCTCGCCAGGTACGACCGGGATGCCATACACCACTTCTTGCTCACCAAAGCCGCAGCCGAGGACGTCTTCAGGACACTTGCAACGGAGTCTCTCGCTGATCGTGTCCACAACCCGGGCCTCGAACCACAGCGGGCCGACGTGATCGTCGGCGGGTGCTGTGTGCTGGTGGGGATCATGCGGTATCTGGGCTTTGCAGAGATGCTCGTGTCCGAGGCCGACATCCTCGATGGCCTCGTGCTGTCCCAGATCCGCGCCGCAGGCGGAGCACTGTGATGCTGCGCCGTCGCAGCCATGCCAAGTCCCCGCCAACCGAACCGGTGACGCTGCACGGCCGCAGGGTCGTGCTGCGCCCGCTGGTCGCGGCGGACTTCCCGCAGTGGCGCGAGGTGAGACGTCGCTGTGCGGACTGGCTCACCATGTGGGAGCCCAAGCCGTCGGCCGGTCAACCCGATACCGTCGAGGACCCGAGCGCATTCGCATCGCGCTGTTCGGTGAGGTTGCGTGAGATCCAGTTGGGAACCGGGTTCGGCTTCGGCCTGTTCGTCGACGGCCACCTCCGGGGTGAGGTGAACCTCAACACGATCCAGCGCGGAGCGCGCCAGAACGCCTACATCGGCTATTGGGTGGATCGTGAGGTGGCGGGTGAGGGCTACATGCCCGAGGCGGTCGTCGTGGTTCTGCGCTTCGGCTTCGAGGACCTCGGCCTGCACCGGATCCAGATCTCGATCGTGCCGCGCAACACCGCGAGCCGCCGGGTCGTCGAGAAGCTCGCCATGCGCGACGAGGGCCTGGCGCTTGGTTACCTGCAGATCAACGGAGTGTGGGAGGACCACATCCCCAATCTGCTCTCCATCGGCAGTGTAAGTATAGCTCACCGAGCGACCATCCTGAT
>CAYVYG010000044.1:0-13582 GCA_964454385.1 uncultured Microthrixaceae bacterium | reverse complement strand
CTCAGGTGTTCTCGGCTGCGTACATCGACGAGAAGTCGTCGAGGCCCGGCGGGTTCTCGTTCTCGGTCGGATCCACCTGCACCTGGATCACAGCCGGCAACCCGGAGTCGGATGCCCGTTGCAGCGCGGCGTTGATCTCGCCGGGATCATCGACCAGCTCTCCGTGGCATCCCAGCGCCCTGGCGACCTCGTCGTATCGCACCTCCGAGAGAGGCACCCCGATGGTGGTGCCGACGTTCTTGCGCATGTGGCGGGCCTCCATACCCCAGGCGGCATCGCAGTTGATGACCACGATGACGTTCGCGCCCACCCGTGCGGCGGTCTCGAGCTCCTGGAGGTTGAACCCGAACGCGCCGTCTCCGGTGAACAGCACCGACGGGCGATCCGGGTTCGCGAGCTTGGCTCCCATCGCATACGGCAGCCCGGTGCCGAGGTGTCCGTAGTGGCCGGTCCACAGCAGCGAACGGGGGCGCCGGTGCACGAAGGCAAGGTGGGCCCACAGGCCGGTGTCGCCGCCGTCGATCGAGATGATCGCGTCCTCGGGCATCCACCGGGCGACCTCGGATGCGAGCCTCCCTGGATGCACCGGCGAGCCGTCCACATCCGCGTAGGTGTCGAGCATCGCCTGGCGGAACTCGTGGTACTCGGCGGCATAGGTCGATGCAGCGTCGCCGGGGGAGCGGGTCGTTCCGTTCGCGACCAGCAGTTCGCGCAGCGCCGCCAGACCGGCACGGGCGTCCCCCACGACGGCCACGTCGGTGGCACGGTTGACGCCGATCTGGGTCGGATCCACCTCGAGGTGGATGACCTTCTGTGAGTCGGGCCCCGCCCATCCCGGCTCGGAGAGGTACTGAACCGTCTCGCCGAGTTGCGTGCCCACCGCGAGGATGACATCGGAGTCCATGTGGGCGGGCGTTCCCCACGGGAAGCTCATGCCGACCGCCTGGGGGTGGTCCTCGGGAAAGGCCCCGCGTGCACCGGCAGTGGTCATGACCAGCGCGCCGCAGGCCTCCGCAAGGGTGCGCAGCTCATCGGCGGCACCAGCACGATGGACGCCGTGGCCCGCGAGGATGAGGGGGAACTCCGCTGATCCGAGAAGCTCGGCAGCCCGCTCCAGTGAATCCCGGTCGGGAGCGCCGGGAGAGAAACGGTGCATCTCCGGATCGCGCAGCGTGAGCTCGGACTCGTCGATCTCCTCTGTGAGCACGTCGGTGGGGATCTCGAGGTAGACCGGGCCCTGGCGACCGCTGAGCGCCGCCCGGGTTGCCTCGGCGACGAACTCGGGGATGCGCGCCGCGGACTCTATGCGCGCCGAGAACTTGGTGATCGGAGCCATCACCTCGATCTGGGGACCGAACTGGAACCGGCCCCTTCTCAGTGCGTGGATCGAACGACGCACCCGCTGGGTGCCGATCACCAGCACCGGCACGCCTTCCATCCAGGCGCACATGACCCCCGGCACCAGGTTCGCGACCCCTGGTCCGGCGGCTCCGACGACGGCGGCCATGGTGCCGCTGCTGCGGGCCCAGCCATCGGCCATGTGCACCGCTGCGCTCTCGTGGCGTGGTCCATGGTGGTTGAACCCGAGTGCTTCGGCGCTTCGCAGGAAAGGACTCGATGCGATGTCGGAGATGGAGAACACCGTGTCGATGCTCTCGTTTCGCAGTGCTCGGGCGAGCACCTCGCCGCCGTCGATCGTTCCCATCGGTCCTCCTTGTGGGTTTCGGGTGGCCTGTCCGCCCTTGTGTCAGCTTGTCGTTCTACGACAGCCTCTCGTGTCGCGACGAACAGTGTTTGTGGTGCGAACGGTTTGCAGTGCGAACGGTTTGCAGTGCGAACGGTTTGCAGTGCGAACGACCCTATCCCCCCAGCGAACTGTCCGCTGTGGCACACGCCGGTGTGGTCCCACAGCGGACAGTTGGCGGAGATGGGGCGACAGGTTCGGGTATCTTCACAGAGCCGGAGAGACAGAGCCGGAGAGAACGGGGGCGGTAGCTCAGTGGTCAGAGCAGGCGACTCATAATCGCTCGGTCGTGGGTTCGATCCCCACCCGCCCCACCGCTGGGCTGGCCGTCGACCATGACGGCGACAGTGCGCTGAGACGACCTTTGACACTACGGTCTGGCCCATGGCTCGACTCGACCCCTCGGCGCGGGTGCGGAACCACGCTGCGGGAATCCTCGCGGCGGGTCCGATCCGGTTCGAGGCACTGCTCGACGAATTGCTCGGACGTGGCCTCGACCTCGGCCCGTATGCGGACGAACGCCTCGACGAGGTGCTCGAGGGCATGGAACGGGTCAACTTGCTTGAGGTGGAGCGGCCCGGGGATCCCACAGACCCCAATCCTGCCGGTGGACCGATCGAGTTCGTCTTCGACCGGCTGGCCCTCATCGACGGGACGACCTGGACGGTGCCGATCAGCGAAGCTGACCTGACCTCCGAGACCCTGTCCGTGAACGAGCTCGGACTGCTGCTCATCTCGCTCATCAACGAGTGGTGCACCCTCGAAGGCGCCCATGCAGAAGGCAGCCACACCGATGGCGAGAACGCCGTCGACTTCGACTTCGAGGGCCGTCGCCGGGCGGCACTGGAGGCCCTGGGTTCGGCTCCCGACGGGGGAGTGGCGCTTCCGCCAGGATGGCTCGCCGCAACGGGAGTGCGCGCCGGTGGATTCCTCCAACTGCGACTCGACGGTGACGTGGTGCGTGGTTCAGCGACCGAATCAGCCCCGGAGGCGTCTCCGGGCGTCTGTGCCGCGCTCGCGGACGCCGTGAGATCCCGGGCCGACCGTAGGCCCGGCGGCTCTGCGATCGCCCTCGACGCCTTGACCGAGGCGTTCCTCACCAACCCCGTTCTGCGCGGTGCGGTGTTGCCGCCGTTGTCGGAATGGATCGAAACCGCCGGCCTGGTCCGCCGAGGAAGGCTCATCGCACCCCTCGGGTTCGACTTCGAAGCAGAACGGATCCGTCAGAGCGTGGAGGACGCGGCCGCCGCTCACAGCCTGAGCGATCCGGAGACCAGGGCCTACGCCGATCTCGTCATCGCCTGGGAGACCTGGCGCTCCGCGGGTGACGAGGTCGATCGTGGCGCAATGGAGAGGGCCGCGTCGGCGCTGGAATCGATATCCGTGGCCACGGCGTTCGTCGAGGAGAACTGCGACGCCGATGTGACCGAGGAGATGGTCTCCTTCGGCGAGGCCCTGGTCGAGGCAGTCCGGGGCCGGCACCGGGCCTCCCCGGCGTGGTTGGTCGCGCAGGCGCTGTCTGTCGCGGGACGTACGGACCGCTTCGAGGAGTGGATCGAGGTCGCGCTCGGATTCGACGACGAGCACCCGCTCGCGCTGTACGACAAGGCATGGTTCGAGTTCGACCGCGGCGAGGCTAGGCGTGCAAAGGCGCTGCTGACCCGTCTCGGAATGGACTCGAGCTTCCACGACGTGGCGATCCTCGACGCAGCGTTGCCGTCGAGTCGACCCGCGGTGGGCCGGAACGACCCGTGTCCGTGCGGCAGCGGCCGCAAGTACAAGCGGTGTCACCTCGGCTTGGAGGAGGTGCCGCTGGTCGACCGCTTGACCTGGTTGTACCGCAAGGCCAACTGGTGGCTCGAGCGTCGTCACCGTGCCGAGGTCGAGATGATGGCGTTCCTGCGAGCTGGCGGTAGCGGCATGTCGCCCGGAGACCTGATCGAGTCCGACCCGTTGATAGCCGATGCGGTGCTTGCAGAGGGAGGTCGCTTCGCGGAGTGGCTCGATGAACGGGGCTCCTTGTTGCCAAGCGACGAGGCGCTGTTGGCGGCACAGTGGGCGCTGGTGGAGCGTTCGGTCTTCGAAGTGACCGATGTTCGTCCCGACGAGGCCATGACCGTCCGTGACGTGCGAACCGGAGACGTCACAGAAGTGGAGGAACGACTCGGCACGCACGGCATGAGACCCCGCACCTACATACTCGCCCGGCCACTGCCCACCGGAGCTGACACGCACCAGTTCTTCGGGGGTATCACGCTGGTGCCGGACGCGATGCTCGAGCAGTTCATCGAGGTGCTCGACGATTCCCCCGGACCGGGCGAGATCGTGATGCTCGTCGCCGACGCGGAAGCCCCACCGACCCTGCTCAACCGGGACCGCCACGCAACGGTCTTCTGCGAGACCACCTGGCAGGTCCCGGACCCAGATGCTGCGCGGGTCGCCCTCGACGACACCTTCGAACCATCCGAGCAGGCAGAGACCTGGACCTGGCTCGACGGGATGGACGGTACCGAGGACGACGGGAGAGACGGGGATCACCCCGGCGGTCACAGCGAAGTTGGCCGCACAGTGCTCGGCACCCTCACGATGAGCGGTGATCGCTTGACGGTGAGCACCAACAGCGTCGAACGCTCAGAGGGTGCTGCTCGGATCATCGAGGATCTGCTGGGAGATGCGCTGCTCGTTGAGGAGCTGCGATCAGACCTCGACGACCTCCGCAGTGACGAGGCGTACGAGCGCTTCCTGGCCGGTGAGGACGGGACGTCTGGTGAGGACGGCGAGATGCCCCACGGCATGATCGATCCGACACAGGCTCCGCCGGAGATACGTGCTGCGCTCCGGGAGCAGATGGACCGCTACGAGGAGCAATGGGTGGACGAGTCGATCCCAGCGCTCGGTGGTCTCACCCCACGCCAGGCTCTCGATGACCCGACCCGGCGCGAGGATCTGTTCCGGCTGCTCGATCATCTCGATGACCAGGACAGCCGGCTCCCACCCGGACAGGTCGAACTGGGCATGCGCACCAGCCGATTGCGCGAGCTGCTGGGCCTACGGGGCGGTCCGCCCGGTGAGCAGCCGTAGGTCCAAGGGTCGCTCGGATCTCACTCCGGGGTGATGGACCACTGCCCGTCGGCCTTCACCCACACGAATGCCGGTCCGCGCAGCTCGGCGGTTCCCTCGAACTGCCCGGTCGTGTCCGCGATCGTCTCGATGTCACGCGAGCGGATCTCGAAGTAGTTGACCTCGAAAGCGCCCCTGCCGGAGTGGGTCAGCTTCACCGGGCCGACGCCTCCGGTGTAGAGAACCACGTTGTCGCCGTTGCCGGTGAAACCACCCGGGAGCGGCTCGAGCGATTCGACCGGGACCATCCGGATCGACCAGTCGTCCTTGGCCTCGATCGCGAGGCTCCGCGAGTCCTGTTCGTCGCGGAAGTCGACCGCCACGGATCCCTTGTAGGGGCCCTGCGTGTCGACCCAGGTCGCGACCTCGCCTCCGTTGGCGTCGAGACCCGTGACCCGGAACTCCCCAGTGCCGTCGTAGTCGATCGCAGCGACCCGTGGCCCAGGGGGGTCGAGCGCGACCGTCGATGAACCGGTACCGTCGAACTCCAGCACCGGGAGCCTGGCGCCCGGGGCGATCGTCGGCTTCGGTGGCAACGGAGCGGTGGTCCCCGGAGTGGTAGGGGTGCTCTCTGTCCCACCGGGCTCCGGCACCTTCGTCTCGTCGGCAATCCCCGGACCGGCCGCCTCTGTCGCGGTTGTCGCATCCTCGTCTGATCCGTTGTCGCGCAACAGGAACCACCAACCTGCGATGAGCACGACGATCACCACCAGGACCACTCCTCCGAGCTTGAGGATCGGCGACATGGCGGAACCACCACTCACGATGGTGGCCCCGGCCGGCCCGGGTGCCTCGGACGAGCGCACCGTTCTCGGTTCGGGACGGACCGGTTCGTCCGAGGGAAGTCCGAACTCGCCGGGACGGTTGGTGGTGAAAGGCCCTGTGTCGTCATGACCTGCCGTGGCGGGATCGTTTGACGGGGTCAGGCCTCCGAACAGCGGTTCCTCCGGTCGGAGCGCGCCGCCACCCTGTGGATCGGCCCCGGCTGAGCCGGGCGACGAGAACGGTGGTGCGGATGGAGGTCTCCCGGCTTGTGGATCGCTGGGCGCCGGCGGTTGCTGGGCACCGAAGGGTCCCTCCTGGCCCGGGGCCCGACCGCCTCCTGACGGAGACCATGGTGGAGGGGCGATTGGCGGTTCTGACCCCGCGTGGCCACCAGCGGCGCCCGGGGACCCGGGCAGGCTGGGTCCGGGCGAGCTGGGTTCGGGCACAGTGGTTTCGGGCACAGTGGTTTCGGGCACAGGGTTTTCGGGTGCAGTGGGTTCGGGTGCCGTCGGGTCGTACTCGGGTGGGTGCCACTTGCCATCGGAGGTCTGCCACCATCCGTCACCCTGGGGTGTGTCGCTCATGTGTGTTGGTCCTGCTGGAAAGGTCTGACCGAAGTCGCTGCCCGTGGGTCATCTGGAACGACGCGAACCGCCGAGCAGCGTTCAGGTTGAGCGATTTTCTTCCATCGCGCAACCGCGCGTCCAGTGGTCCGCGGGCTCAGCGGATGAACCGTGACTCGAGGAAGCCTCGCACCGCATCGGGGTCGTCCAGGCGATCGAGCGCTGCTGACATGCGGTTCGCGCTCTCGGGGTCCGAGATGTCCGCAACGACGATGCCGATTCCCCGGTCACGCAGCTCGGTGAAACCGTCCTCGTCGGTGACGTCATCGCCCAGGAAGACCGCCACGACGCCGGGTTCGTCCATCCCCATCGCCGCGAGGAGCCACAGGATCGCTTTGCCCTTGTGCCAGTCGGCGGCGGGTCTCAACTCGAAGATCTTCTTGCCCCCGCTCATGCGGAGCTCGTCGTGACGGGCCTCTTCGGTCTCCACGATCCTTCTCAGCTCATCGACCAGCCGATCCGGAGTGGCGCGATGGTGCACCGCGATGGCGAACCGCTTGCGTTCGACCCATGCGCCCTCGATCGCACCGACAGGGCCCTGAAGCCGCTGTGCGGCTTCGTCGAGCGCAGGTAGGGCCTCGGCGCCGATGTCGACCTGGATCCGCTCGCCCCCCGGTGAGCGGACGTCGAAGCCGTGGCTGCCCGAGAACCAGAACGGTTGCTCGCCGACGAGGCCGACCACGTCATCGAGGTCACGGCCACTCACGATCGCGACCGGAACATGCTCGGCGAGGTCCGCGAGCGTGGCACTCATCTCATCGGTCACGATGGCGTCCTCGGGCCGATCGACGATCGGTGTCAGGGTGCCGTCGTAGTCGAAGAACACCACCGGGCGTTTGCCATCGATCCGGCGAGCGAGGTCGTGGTCGTCCATGGCATCGGGTAGGGCGGCTATCGGCACCGCTGGGTTCGCTGCACGACGCAGAGAGCTCATGCCGCCGCCGATGTCGACGACCTCGAGGTCGGCAGCGTCGGGTACGACCAGATCGGCGTGCTCCTGCAGTGGCGCGGGGTTCAACGAGCGGTCCAACCCTACGACCATGCCGAAACCTCCTGCCCTCGCTGCGGTCACGCCCGAGATGGCATCCTCGAGCACCGCAGCGTGCGATGGTTCGACGCCGAGTCGCTTGGCTGCCTCGAGGAACACGTCAGGGGCCGGCTTGCCCGCGAAGCCCGACTCGGCCTGGTCGATCCCGTCGACGCGCACCTCGAACAGGTCGCTCATCCCGGCGACCCGCAGCACCATCGCACAGTTGCGCGATGCGGAGATAACCGCAGTGCGCACACCGGCGTCATGCAGCGCACCGATGAACCTGCGGGTGGTCTCATAGGGCTCCACCCCGTCGCGTTTCACAGCGTCCTCGAAAGCAGCGTTCTTGGTGTTGGCCACCGCGCACACGGTCGCATCACCCGGCGGGTCGCCCGGATCCCCCCACGGGAGCTCGATGCCCCGTGAACGCAACATGGCGTCCACGCCGTCGTACCGGCTGATGCCGTCGACGTGGTGGCGGTAGTCCGCATCGGTGAACGGTGCTGTCGCGTCACCACTGGCGTATGTCGACAGGAACTTGTCGAAGACGTGCTTCCACGCCTTGAAGTGGACCGCCGCGGTCCGGGTGACGACGCCGTCGGTGTCGAAGATGACTGCCTCGATGGGTTGCACCGCAGCGAACCTACCGTGCCGGGGACCCGGCCGCGCTCAGAGCAGTTCCGATCTGCGCAGCCATGCGAAGGCGGCCCAGCCCGGCAGGGCGGGCACCCAGAAGGTGACGATCCGGTACAGGAAGACCGTTGGCACGGCGGTCCCGGCATCGACGCCCACGGCCATCAGCCCCCCTATCAGGGCTGCTTCCACCGCCCCGAGGCCACCCGGGGTCGGCGCAAGGGAAGCCACCCCTCCGCCGATCAACCACACGGCTGCCACAGTGGCGAAGCCGAGATCCACTCCGAAGGCGTGGGCGCAGTGCAACAGGGCGAGTGTCAACAACAGGCGCTCGGCGACCGCAGCGACGAACGCCATCGAGAGCTTCCCGGGACTGGCGAGTCGCTCCCGCAGCCCGGCGCCTCCCTCGGAGAGCAGGGACCGCCACATCTGGCCGGCCTCGCTGCGGGTGGCCGGCAGCGCCACCGCGGCCGCTGCGCAGACCACGACCACCGCGAGACCCACGAGCGCTGCGCGCGGCGATGTGATCACTCCGCCGTCGGTGACCCGGACCACCCACCACAACAGCACCGCACTCAGAGCCAGATGACTGATGATGCCGACGGTCTGTGACAGCGCAACGGCGCGCACCGAACCGCGGCTGTCGAGTCCCTGGCGCTGCAGGAAGCGCGTGTTCAGCGAAACGGCACCCATGCCGGCGGGGTCGAACTTGCCCGCGAACGCGGTGGCCAACTGGGCGGCGAGCGTCGGGCCGCTCGCGAGGGCTGACGGGGTGGCCATCTCCAATCTGATGGCCGAGGCCAGGAACGAGCCTGCGGTCACCGCCAGTGCTGCGACGATCCACCAGGGCACGATGCCGTCGAGGTTCCCGAACAGACCGGGGAGATCCGCCAGCAGCGGAAACAGCAGGTAGACCGCCAGGCTGGAGGCGACCAGTGCTGTGACGGCAATCGGGGTGATGCGCGTGACCGGCTCCAGAGATGGTCGAACGACACCCGAGACCTTCTCGATCTCGGCTCGCAGTTCGTCGAGCAGTCCCCCGCGACCCTTCAGCGAGGCCTGGGTCGCTCCGCTCATCGCTGCAGGTTGCATCCGCGCGAGCGTTCCGGCCACCGCCGCGGTGCCGAGGACCCCCACCGCGCTCGAGGTGCTCCTCGACACACCGGCCACCAGTGCGAGGCTGACCAGCAGCTGGGCGAGGTCGGCCGAGAGCAGGGCCTCGTCGGCTGCGATCTCGGAGAACCCGAAGTCGATGATCAGGGGTCGACCGGTCGGGGTCAGGAAGATGTTCGCGAGTCGCAGGTCCCGGTGGGCGATCCGATGGCGTCGAAGGATCGCCACCTGTTCCCAGATGCTCACCAGCACCTCGTCGTCGAGGTCCTCGGGTGGTACCTCGTCGAGCGAGCGTCCCTCGATCCGGTCGTAGCACAGCACGAACCCCTCCGCTCCGACGGTGGACATGGCTCGAAGGCGGGGTGTGTCGACTCCGACGTCACGTGCCGCGAGAGCGACCAGGGCCTCGTGTTCCACGGTGCGCCGCAGAGAGGAGAACGGTCGTTCGTCACCGGCGTTGCGCAGCCGCAGCATCCTGTAGATGCGGAACAACAGGTCAGCAGCACGCTGGTCTGTGCCCAGCACCTTTACGAACAGCTCCGAGCCGTCGGTGGTGCGCGCGAACCACGGCACCGAGCCGCGCGCGTCGACCTGCGCCCGGTCGATCGATTCGACCGGGATGCCACTGGAGCCCAGAGCCTCGACGATGGACTCCGCCCGCGGCTGGGTGGTTGGTCGACCGAACGCGAGCAGCACCCCTGAACCGATCGCCATTCCGATGGTTATCACCAACAGAGCGTGTGTCGACGTGCCCGGTGCCACCGCGAGGCGCAGGATCATGAAGATCCCGACGAGCCACATCCCGAGGCGGCGCCAGCGGCTGCTCACGAAAGGCGCGATCGCCACGAACGATGCCACCATCTGTGTGGCGGCTGCAACGTCGGTGCTCACATCGATGCCGAGTCCGTGACCGACCCCGGCGGCGGTTGCCAGGGTGGTCTCCGTGAGCGGGTCGAGGTCGCCGACCCAGGCGTTCAGGGCGGAGATGACGACGCTGGCTGCCACGTCAGCCACGACGACGTAGCCCAGGAGCCTCCATCGTCGGATGAACACCGGGATCGCGAGCACCACGAGCGATGCGACGACCGAGGTGGCGAGCAGCAGCACCCCCAGGGAGTCCCGCACAGCGGCCACGTCGATGGTCAGAAGCGAGCTGATGCCGCCCTCGATCCCTTCCATGCCATCGGGCAGGTAGCGGGTGGCGAGCGCCACGCCCGCTGCGGCAGCGCTCCAGGTGAGGACCCTGAACAGATCGAGCGGCGAGCGGTCGTACACCACGATCTCGCCGGTCGGCCCCGCGGCTGTGCCCGGCGGCGTTGCGGAGAGCCCGGGTCCGGGGGTATGTGGTCGCTGCTCTGCCACAGCTCCTATGTTGGCCCGATGTCACCGCGATGCGGCGCAATTGGCCGAACGGTACCGATGATCCTCGCCGGAGGCCCCGCAAGCTCCGATCCGATCGGCCACCCACCGGAGCTGTTGGCCCGACTGGGTGCTGGGGCAGGTGTGCTGGTCGCCACGACCGCGATCGCCGCGCGCGGAGTGCCGCAGTGGGAAAAGGACACCTTCGGGATCCTCAACTCCGGTCCGGATGGGCCGGAGTTGATCCTCTGGCTACCGATGCAGGCAGGTAGCCTGTTCGGACCGGTGGTCTTCGGCGCGCTCGCGTGGCGCGGTTGGCGAAGGTGGCGCCCGGCTGTCGGGTGCGTCGCGGTGGGTGTGTCCGCCTGGCAGCTCGCGAAGGTGGTCAAGTCGGAGGTCGACCGTGGCCGGCCGTTCCAGCTGATCGAGCGCTTCGCGGCGAGGACCGGCACTCCGATGGAGGGGCTGGGTTTCGTGTCGGGTCACTCCGCGGTGGCGTTCTCACTGGCTGCTGTGGCCTCGCCCTACCTGGGCCGCGCCGGCCGCAGGTTCGCCTACTCACTCGCGGTGCTGGTCGGGCTCGCTCGCATCCAGGTGTCCGCGCACCTGCCCCTCGACGTCGTGGGTGGCGCCGCGCTCGGCTACGGGACCGCACAGATATGGAACCTGGTCGTCGGTGTACCCATCACCGCCGCGACACCCCGTCGTGCGCTCAGGAACCCTCTATCCATGCGGGCGCGGCTTCGAGCAGGAAACGGCTGACCTCGAGGCACCGCTCGAGCGCATCGCAGAGCATCTCCTCTCCCAGGAAGACCTGCCACATGTCGACCGTTATGCGTGACACGACGTTGAGCGTGCGCACCGAGGGGTCGGTGACGAACTGGAACGAGTCGATCGCAGAGACCTCGACCGGCAGATCGGGTCCTCCCAGACCGGCGAGCTCGGTGGCCAGCAACAACAGATCCGGGCTGTTCGGCAGCGGCGGGAGCGACCAGTTGAACGACAGCGGTATCTGGAAGGACTCCTCGGGCTCCTCGCCCTCGGGAAGCGGGAGTATCGCGTCCTCGAAGGCGAGCATCGTGCGGGGGTCGACCTCCACGCTGAAGTGGAACTCGAGCGGGCCTCCGCAGGCGTCCTCGGGGTGCAGATCCACCTCGAAGGACTGGCGCATCGAGTAGGTCTCCACGAAGTGCCGTTCGTCGTGCACGTGGAAGCCGTGGTCGGCCGCGTGGTTCTTGAGGTCGGAGACGAATCCGGCCATGTCGATGAGTGCCATCCCCAACAGGTTGCCAGCCCGCGAGCGGTTCGCAAAGCCATGTGAGCCGGTACCCTGCTGTCGTGGAGGCCGTGGTCGAGCCGGGTGGCGAAGAAGCGACATCGAACGAACGTGAGATGATCGATCTGTTCGAACGTTGCGTGGATGTCGCAGCGAGCACCCTCGAGGAGATCACCGCTGTGTCGGGCGTATCCGGGCTCCGTGCCCGCGGTCACCGTCCGGGTCAGTACTCCTTCGACCTTGCGGTCGATCGGGCGGTGCTCGCGGTCCTCGGTGATGCGGGCGTGGGTGTGCTCTCGGAGGAATCCGGTCTCACCGAGCCCGATGCGGATGTGGTGGTGGTGGTCGACCCGGTGGATGGGTCCACCAACGCATCCCGGGGGATCCCGTGGTACGCGTGCAGCCTCTGCGCGTTGGACGCGCATGGACCGTGGGTGGCCATGGTTGCCAACCTGGCAACCGGCACCCGCTACCGCGCTGTTCGCGGGCGGGGCGCGACCCGTGACCAAGTGGCCATCGGTGTTGCTCGCGAGGTCGGCCTGGAGGATGCGCTGGTTGTGTTGAACGGACACCCGCCGGCGCACTTCGGATGGCGTCAGTACCGCGCGCTCGGCGCGACCGCGCTCGACGTCTGCGCGGTCGCGGACGGATCCGTGGACGCCTCGATCGACTGCACACGCGATGCGCTCGGGCCATGGGACTACATGGGCGCCAAGTTGGTGCTCGAGCAGGCCGGTGGAGTGATCGTCGACCTGCATGGGCGTGACCTCGTCACCCGGGATCCGGGAGCCAGGCGGACCCCGGTCGGCGCGTCGGGTTCCCGCTTGTTGGAACAGGCGTTGATCGCCAGGGGGACGGGTTGATGACGCGCCGGTTCCTCGTGGGTCTGTTCTGGCTCTACGGCCAGCTGCCCAAAGGGCTCCGGAGGCGCTTGGTCCGGATGTTCTCACCCAAGTACACCGTCGGGGCGCTCTGCATCGTGGAGGGGGTCGACGGTTCGATCCTGTTGGTGCGCCACAGCTACAACCGCCGGTGGGGAACCGTCGGCGGGATGGCGAAACGCGGTGAGCGACCAGAGCTCTGTGCCGTGCGTGAAGCCCGTGAGGAGGTGGGCATCGACCTGGTCCTGGAGGGCGAACCCGCCGTTGTCGTGGTCCCGGAGCTGCGCCGGGTGGATGTCGTGTTCCTCGCGCGGCCTGCTCAGGAAGCGTCGGCTGACCGGGTCGAGCCGTGCTCGGCGGAGATCCTCGAGGTGCGGTGGTTCCCGCCCGGGGACCTCCCCGAGCTCTCGAAGGACACAGTTGCAGCCTGGGCAGCGTTGGCGAGGACGGGCCGGATCGACCCGCCCATGGTCCAGGGTCGCACGTAGTAGGTGTCGACAAGCGGTGCCCCGCGGTGAGAATGGTCGGGGCGCAGTGCCGCCACTCTGGCCGGGAGCACCACCTGGCAGCATTCCAGGAGCCTGCTGCGAGCGACATCGGAGAGGTGGGTGAGGCGCAGATCCACGAGGTTGCCGAGCTGGGCGGTCGGGTCGGGCCGGACGTTGCTGACCGCGACAGCCACGGTCACGGGATGGAGGGTCCCATCGAGTCCCGGCAACATGAGCCTCAGCAGGTATCTGCGCCCACGCGGTGGTGCCTCCAGCAGCGCAACCTCGGCGCCGTCGTCGCGCAGGTCGAGCAGCGGCACGCTGTGCCCGCCGAGGTCGGCCGCTGCACGGACCAGCAGTCGTTGGTGCTCACCCCGGTCTGCACGGTGGAACTCCGTCACCGCGGCGCCGTAGATGCACAGCAGACCGGTCGCACCGATGGCGGCGAGCGCGAGAGCCGCCGCGGGAAGGGGTGGCGGGCCCGGACCACCGGCCGCGCTCAGTACCTGGTAACCGAGTCCCAGTGCCAACGCTGCTGCTCCGAGCGTGA
>CAYVYG010000043.1:0-13660 GCA_964454385.1 uncultured Microthrixaceae bacterium | reverse complement strand
TTGGCACGCTCCGCTTCACCGCGACTGAAGCACCGCTGCGGAGTCACGCAGCGTCGCATCGGCGCTGGCTGACTGACGAACCAAGCTCGAGTCAGCCAGAGCGCGCGTATGATCGGCACCCATGGCGGACAACGGACGCATCCGGGTCGGTGTGATCGGTGCCGGAGGGCGGATGGGGTCCACCGTGTGCTCCGCGGTCGTCGGTGATCCCGACCTCGATCTGGTCGCTGCGGTCGATCCCAGCTACCAGGGCCTCGACCTGCGCACGGCGACCGGGGTCGACCACCACCTGGCTGTGAGCGCGAGCCTGGACGCGATGACCGAACGCGCCGTGGAGGTGGCGGTGGACTTCACCGAGCGCAGCGCCGGACGCGAGAACCTCCTGCATCTGGCCTCCGCAGGTATCCACGCGGTCGTCGGCACCACCGGCTTCAGCGAGGACGACCTCGAGGCGTTCCGCGGCGCGTTCAGCCGTTCCAACGCGCTGATCGCACCGAACTTCGCGATCGGTGCGGTCCTCATGATGCGGTTCGCGGAGATGGCGGCGCCGTTCTTCGATTCGGCCGAGGTCATCGAGTTGCACCACGACGCAAAGGTGGACGCCCCCTCGGGAACCGCGATGCTCACCGTCGAGCGCATGGCGGCCGCCTCGGGCGAGTGGTCACCCGATCCGACCCGCAGCGAGGTGCTCGAGGGTTCACGTGGTGCGCAGGGTCCCGAGGGGATCCGTGTCCATTCGGTGCGCCTGCGTGGCCTGGTGGCCCACCAGGAGGTGCTGTTGGGCACGACCGGGCAGACCCTGAGCATCCGGCACGACTCGGTGGACCGCACGAGCTTCATGCCCGGTGTCCTCCTCGGCATCAAGCGCGTGGCAGAGCACCCCGGGGTGACCGTCGGACTCGATGCGCTGCTCGGGCTCCCCTGATCGGGCGTCCGGCGGGTGCGCGGTCATCAGCTCCCGGGCTCGTCACCCAGTTCCTCCCCCAGGTCCTCGACCCCGCCGACGAGGCCCCGGTGGCTGCGGAGCTGCCACGCGATGTAGCCCACGACGGTGATCCCCGACGCCGCGAGCAACCAGCGCTGGTAGCGCGCCACGACATCGAGCAGGTCCTCGATCTCCTCCGAGAACACCGCCCCTATCCATCTCATCAACCCGATGCGGGCGAAGGTGCCGGTCAGTGCGAGCGTGAGGAACCTGCGGATCGGCATGGCCGTGACGCCGGCGATCAGGCACACCGGATTGTTGGGCATGATGAACACCAGCGCATCCAGCAGCCGGGAGAAGGATCCCTCGCCTGACTCGAGAGCGTCGAAGAGCTGGCCCGAGGTCGCGAAGGCCCGCCTCGCCCAGTGCACCGCCCGGTCGCGGTAGAGGTATCCGAGCGCGTAGAACAGCGGATCAGGAGCCATCAGGCGGGCCGTGCCCACCACGAGCACCTCGATGAACCCGGTGTTCGGCGTCGTGCCGATCAGGTACTTGTTCGACGCGTTGAAGGCCACCAGCAACAGCGGTCGTTCGTTGATCCAGCTCGCCCAGGCGGCGTTTCCGACGTTGTTGGCGATCACCAACGCCACGATGCCCGCGCCGATCACCGGCAGGACCCAGCGCGGACGATGTGGCGGTTCACTGTGGCCCTGTGCGATCGAACTCACCGCAGCAGTCTGCCCCAACTCCTACAGTGTGGCCGGTAGCAGACCTCAGCTCGGCAACGAACAGGAGCAGATCATGTTGGGCACGATGCAGGACCGGCCGCTCGCTCTTCCGCACATCTTCGAACGAGCCGAGAGGTTCTTCCCGCACAAGGAGATGGTCACCGCGACCGCCACCGGCGAGCGGAGGCGTCGAACCTACGGTGAGTGGGCCGACCGCACCCGCAGGCTCGCCACGGCGCTCGACGACCTCGGGATCTCCGACGACGGCCGGGTGGCGACGTTCAGTTGGAACACCGACAACCACCTCGAGTTGTACTTCGCTGCCCCGTGCAGCGGTCGGGTGCTCCACACGCTCAACATCCGGCTCTTCCCCGAGCAGCTCAGCTACATCGTGAACCACGCAGAGGACGAGATCATCTTCATCGACCGTTCGCTGCTCGGGCTGATCAGCCCGCTCCTCGACGGCTTCGAGAGCGTCCACCATCTGGTCGTGATCGACGACGGCGCTCCCACACCGCTGCCAGAGGGCCACGAGGTCCTCGACTACGAGGAGCTGATCGCCGATCGCGCCCCTGGGGAGTTCTCGATCGACGACGAGAACCGGGCTGCGTCGATGTGCTACACCTCGGGCACGACGGGCAACCCCAAGGGGGTTGTCTACACGCACCGCTCCAGCTACCTGCACACGATGGCTGCGATGCTCGCCGACACCGTGGCGGTGAACGAACGCGACGTGATCCTGCCGGTGGTGCCGATGTTCCACGCGAACGCCTGGGGGCTGGCCCACGCCGCCGTCGCCTCGGGCGCCGGGCTGGTGCTGCCGGGACCCCAGATGACCCCTGCGGCGCTGGCGGACATGATCGTCGAGGAGAAGGTGACCCTGGCGGCGGGTGTGCCCACCATCTGGATGGGCGTGCTGCCCGAGCTCGAGGGCCGTGACACGTCCTGCCTGCGGATGATCCCGTGCGGGGGCTCGGCGGTGCCGAAGTCGCTCTCGGAGGCCTACCGGGAACAGGTCGGCCTGCCGATCCTGCAGGCCTGGGGCATGACCGAGACCTCACCGGTCGGTTCCATCGCGAATCTCACCTCGGCGATGGACGGGTTGCCCGAGGAGGCCAAGGCCGATCTGCGCGCATCCCAGGGCATGGCGGTGATGGGCGTCGAGCTGCGGATCGCGGACCAGGTGAGCGGGGAGTCCCTGCCCTGGGACGGCGAGTCACAGGGCGAGTTGCAGGCCGCCGGTCCCTGGATCGCTGCGGACTACTACAACGACGAGCGGGCCTCGCAGTCGTTCACCGAGGACGGCTGGTTGCGCACCGGTGACGTGGCGGTGATCACACCCGAGGGCTTCGTACGCATCGTGGACCGAACCAAGGACGTGGTGAAGTCGGGCGGTGAGTGGATCTCGTCGGTAGAGCTCGAGAACGAGATCATGGCGCATCCCAAGGTCGCAGAGGCAGCCGTCATCGGCGTGCCGCACCCCAAGTGGTCCGAAAGGCCCTTGGCATGCGTGGTGGTCGCGGAGGGCGAGAGCCTCGACAAGGACGAGATCATCGGGTTCCTCGACGGTCGGGTGGCGAAGTGGTGGCTGCCCGACGACGTGGTCTTCATCGACGAGATCCCCAAGACCAGCGTCGGCAAGTTCTCCAAGAAGGACCTGCGGGACCGCTTCGCCGACCACCGGCTCCCCACCGCCGAGTGACGCTTCGAACCGGCGACGCCGTAGCGAACTGAATGGGGTGGGCCACCGGATCGGTGGCTGAGGCCATTCAGTTGGCTGGTGGTGCGGGGATGCGCGGGTGGTGGGGGATGGCCGGGTGGTGTGATGGCGCGCAGGTGCGGTCCGTAGGATCGGGCCGTGTACGACTTCGCGAAGCGGCCGCTGTGGGTGCTCAGCCACGTGTTGGTGCTCGCGGCTGTGATCGTGATGGTGCGTCTCGGGTTCTGGCAGATGGATCGCTGGCACACCGAGCAGCGCAACGCAGAGCGGATCGAAGCGGGCCTCTCCGCCGAGCCGGTCCCCCTCGAGCACCTCATGGCCGACCTCGGCGATCCGGGGGCCACCTCCGAAGTCGCCGAACGGGCAGAGTACCGCCGCGTGACCGTCGAGGGATCATGGGATCCCGACGGCCAGGTGCTGGTCCGCAATCGCTCCCTGGAGGGCGCGCCCGGCGGTTGGCTGCTCACGCCGCTGGTGCAACAGGACGGCACCGCGGTGGCGGTGCTGCGCGGATGGGTACCTCTCGAACTCGCGAACGCCGGACCGCCCTACCCCGGAACCGACCCGGCGCCCGGCACGGCGACGGTCACGGGTGTCGTCCAGCGCACCCAGCAGCCCGGGGGGCTCGGTCCCCGGGACCCCGCGGAGGGCCGGCTCGACAGCCTGGCGCGGGTCGACCTCGACCGGCTCGGCCAGCAGTTGGATGATCCCCTCGAACCGGTGTGGCTGGTGTTGCAGTCGTCCGCGCCCCCCCAGCCCGACAGCCCGCTGGAGCCCGTGGAGGTGGAGCTGCCGTCACCCTCGCAGAACTTCTCCTACATGATGCAGTGGTGGTTCTTCGCAGCCATCGCTGCGGGCGGCTACGTGCTCATCCTGCGACGGGTGGCGCGGACCCGCATCGGAGCCGATGGTCCCTCGCAGGTGCCCCACGGCGATCCCCCGGAGCACGTGGGTGTCTGACAGCCCCCGGAGTGGCCCGGAGCGCTCTGCGGGTGGCCCCGCAGAGCCCGCCGGAGGTGGGACCCCGGGTCGATCGAACCCGAGGGAACGGATCATGCGTGCGACGCTGCGCTGCGTCGAACGCAGCGGCGTGCGGGGGTTCTCGCTGTCGCAGGTCGCCCGAGAAGCCGGCACCTCCCGGACCTCGGTGTACCGTCACTTCCCCGGGGGGCGCGACCAACTCGTCGCCGAGACCGCCACCTGGGAGATCAGCCGGTTCTGGTCGCGTCTGGCCCGTGCGGTCGAGGATCTCGACAGCCTGGAGGATCGCCTGGTCGCAGGGCTGATGTCAGGTGCGAGACAGATCAGGCGCAGTTCGATCATGGCCAACCTGATGGACCCCGACCTCGACGTGCTCGCGGATGCGCTGGGGCCGAGTGAGCCGTTGGTGCAGACCGTGGTCCGCGATTACCTCCGTGAGCTCCTGGTCGACGAGCGGGACGCAGATCGTCTACGCGCCGGGATCGACGTGGTCGATGCTGCCGACTACCTCACCCGGATGATCATGTCTGTGATGACGGCTCCGGCCGGGGTCGACCTCGCCGATGCGGACCGGACCAGGGAGCTGGTGCGCACGCAGTTCCTCGCCGGGCTCACCAACCGTCCGCAGTGACATGTGTCACGTGACCTCGCGAACAGATGAGACACGACTGGTCTTATTGTAACGGGGACATGGCCGAGGTCCCCGGACAATTCGACCCGACCCAGGGGGGTCTGCTCACAGCGGGTCGACCGCGCGCCCGCGTCCGGCCCGACGTGGCCCGAAGGGCCGGGCGCGCCGTGGGTGTCGAGGTGGATTCGACCGAGTCGCGCCTGTTGGACGCGGTGGTCCTCTGTGCCGCCCGGTGGGGCATCGACAAGACGATCGTCGACGACGTGGCACGTGAAGCCGGGGTTTCGCGAGCGACGGTCTACAGGCTCTTCCCGGACGGCAGGACCTCGATGGTGAGCCTCGCGACCGACCGTGAGGTCGCCGCGATGCTGATCGGGCTGCTCGAGCGCGTCGAGGCCTGCGACACCCTCGACGACGCGGTCACCGAGCTCCTGCACTCCGGCACGACCATGGTGGCCGACCATCCCGCGATCGCCTACATGCGCACCCACGAACCCTCCAGGTTGCGCGCGTTCTTCTCCTTCGAGCGTCTGGATGCCCTCTTCGGGATCGCCGCCGATGTGTGTGCTCCGGCTCTGGGACGGTTCCTCCACCGACAGCACGCCCGTGAGTGCGTCATCTGGGCAGCGAGGCTCGTGATGTCATACCTGTTGAGCCCGGACCCGCGGCGTGACCTGGGCGACGTCGACTTCGCACGCCACCTCGCACGCGATCACATCGTGGCGGGTCTCGTGAGCACGACAGCGGTTGCCGGTCCGGGACATGCTGACGCTCCACGAGGTGTCACGTCACCACACACCACAGAACGACCACTACCGACTACCCAGGAGAAACAGAGATGAGCACCAACGAGGAGATGATCGACCGGGCGGATGTCAACGACCTCGAGGCGATCCTCGCGGTCAGCAACTCGGACCGTGACGCGGTCGTGAGCCACGTCGAGCAGAACTGCGACGTGATCTTCACCTGGGACTACGACAAGGGCGCCAAGCCGTCGCTCGAGAAGCTCTACGAGAAGGCCAAGACCGCGATGTGGAACGGCGAGACCGACCTCCCCTGGGACACCGAGGTGGACCAGGAATCGGTCGTGATAGCGAACGCCACCGCCAACAACCCCGAGGGATTCGGGCTGGTCGACTTCGACCCCGTGGGCACCCCGTTCGAGTCGTGGGGCGACAAGGAGTGGCTGGATCTGATCGTGCAGAGCCAGAACTGGACTCTTTCGCAGTTCATGCACGGAGAACAGGGTGCGCTGATCTGCACCGCGAAGATCGTCGAGACGGTCCCGTGGATCGATGCCAAGTACTACGCCTCCACCCAGGTGATGGACGAGGCCCGTCACGTCGAGGTGTTCGCCAAGTACCTCGATACCAAGCTGTCGGGCTACTACCCGGTCAACACCCATCTGAAGCTGCTTCTCGATGACATCGTCCAGGACTCCCGTTGGGACATGACCTATCTCGGCATGCAGGTGATGGTCGAGGGCCTCGCACTGGCGGCGTTCGGGTTCATGCACCAGATGACCACCGAGCCGTTGCTCAAGCAGCTGCTGCGCTACGTGATGAGCGACGAGGCGCGTCACGTCGCGTTCGGGGTGCTGTCGCTCAAGGACTACTACGCGGAGCTCTCCGACGCGGAGATCATGGAGCGCCAGGAGTTCGCGTTCGAGGCCGCGGTGCGGATGCGCGACCGCTTCCTGCAACAGGAGGTCTGGGAGCGGATGGGTGTACCCGTGAAGGACGCCATCGAGCTGGTGATGCGCACTCCGTCGCGGCAGATGTTCCAGATGATGCTGTTCTCGAAGATCGTGCCCAACACCAAGAAGCTCGGCCTGCTCGACCGCAACGACTCCTGGCTGCGGCGCCGCTTCGAGGAGATCGGTGTGATCCAGTTCGAGGACTGGGTGGACACCGGCGAGGAGTACGAACAGTTCGCGCTCAGCGAGTCCCAGCTCGGCGCCTCGGCCTGAGCCGGGCGGGCCCCAGGTGTGCCGATCCACCCGGTGAGGTCCGAAAGAGCGCTGCCGGAGCGGTCCTGAGCCGGGGTCGAGGCGTGTCGCCGATCCAGCGTGCGGTGGAGTCGGTGGTCCTGCACGCGCTGCGCGTGGGAGGTGTGGCAGAAATCGAGGCACTGGTGGCGCGCACCGGTGGGTCGCCCCTAGACCTCGAAGAGGTGCTGTTCGACCTGGAGAACCGGGGCATGGTCCGTCGCAGCATCGGCGCCCTGTCGGGCTGGTCGATGACGCGCAGCGGCCGGAACCGCGGTGAGCAGCTCCTCGCGCAGGAGCTCGATGCGGCGGGGGTGCGCGCCGGTGTGTCGGAGCGCTATGAGGTGTTCCTGGTGTTCAACCCCGAGCTGTTGGCCATCTGCACCGACTGGCAGGTCCGCTCGGACGCGGTTCCGATCGAGCTGAACGACCATCGCGATCCGGCATATGACCGAGCCGTGCTGGAGCGGCTCGGAGCTCTGCACCGACGGGCATGCCGGTTGCTGGCGGACCTCGAGGAGCTGCTGCCTCGCTTCGGGCCCTACAGGGTCCGGTTGGGAACCGCGCTGGACCGGGCACGTTCCGGGGGTGTGGACTGGGTGACCAGACCGATGATCGACTCCTACCACACGGTCTGGTTCGAGCTGCACGAGGACTTCCTGGCGACTCTCGGAAGACAGCGCAGCGAGGAGACCGGTCGGTGAGCGGTCGGTCCGATCCCTACCATCGACCTCCCCGGTCCCGTTGGAGGCGAGAATCGACATGATGACCCACGACCACTTGGAGCCGCAGCGGTGAGCGGGCGCTTCGGGCGCGTCCTGACCGCGATGGTGACGCCCTTCGACGAATCGGGAGCACTCGACCTCGGTGCTGCGGCCGAGCTCGCCCAGTTCCTCGTCGAGACCGGCAGCGACGGGCTGGTGCTCGCCGGCACCACCGGTGAGAGCCCGGTGCTCAGCGAATCCGAGACCGCCGCTCTGTTCAGGCGGGTCCGCGAATCGGTCGAGGTCCCGCTGGTGGCGGGTGCGGGGTCCAACTCGACCGCGCACGCCGTCGAGTTGACCCGCATGGCGACGGATTCGGGAGTGGACGCGATCCTGACGGTCACGCCGTACTACAACCGCCCACCTCAGACAGGGCTGGTGGCGCACTTCAGCGCGGTCGCGTCAGCCACCGAGCTGCCGGTCATGATCTACGACATCCCCGTACGCACCGGACGCAAGGTGGCCACCGACACCCTGATCAGGCTGACCGCCGAGGTCGACAACATCGTCGCGGTGAAGGATGCCGCCGGAGATCCGGCGGAGTCCGCTCGTCTCATCGCTGCGGCACCCGAGGGCTTCGAGCTCTACAGCGGCGACGACTCCATGACGCTCCCACTGCTCGCGGTCGGAGCGGTCGGGGTGGTGTCGGTGGCCTCCCACTGGGCGGCCAGCCGGTTCGCGGAGATGATCGACGCTCACGCGAACGGCGATGTGGCGACGGCCAGGCGGATCAACGCGCACCTGGGCGACTCCTATGCGTTCGAGAGCAGCGACGATGCGCCGAACCCGATTCCCACCAAGGCGATGATGCGGGTGCTCGGCCTCCGCGTGGGTACCTGCAGGCCGCCGATGGTCGGCGAGCCCGGCGACCTCGAGGCACGCGCCCGCAAGGTGATCGAAGGGCTCTCCTGATGGCATCGCGCAAGAACGACCGGGCGTCCGGGCAGGCGTCCTCGGTCTCGCTCACGTTCCTCGGCGGGCTGGGTGAGATCGGTCGCAACTGCGCTGCGATCGAACAGGACGGAGCGATCCTGTTGATCGACTGCGGGCTCATGTTCCCCGACAACGACATGCTCGGTGTCGACCTGGTGCTGCCCGACTTCACCTGGCTGATCGAACGCAGCGCGTCGATCGTCGGCCTGGTGGCGACCCACGGCCACGAGGACCACGTCGGGGGTTTGTCCTACCTGCTGCGCGAGGTGAGCTTCCCGATCTACGGCACGGCTCTCACGTTGGGGCTCGCCCGTGGTCGGATAGAGGAGGCCGGGCTGGCCGGACGCACCGAGTTCAAGGTGGTTGCCGACGGTGAGTGCACCAGGATCGGCCCCTTCGAGGTCGAGTTCCTGCCGGTGACCCATTCCGTGCCCCAGGGCGTCGCAACCGTGATCCGCACCGCCCAGGGGGTGGTCATGCACTCCGGGGACATCAAGATCGACCTCACGCCTGTCGATGGCAGGCTCACCGACCTCACGCGGATGGGAGCCATCGCGCACAGCGAGGGCGTGCGGCTGTTGCTCGCGGACTCGACCAACGCCGAGGAGCGCGGTCACTCGGCCTCGGAGACCTCGGTGGGCCGTGTGCTCTACGACCTGATGCACCAACACGAGGGTCGTCGGGTGATAACCGCCTGCTTCGCGAGCCACGTGCACCGCGTACAGCAGATCGCCGACGCGGCGGTGGCCTTCGGACGCAGGGTGGCTCCGCTGGGCCGCTCGATGAAGCGCAACATCTCGATGGCGCGCGAGATGGGGCTGCTACGGATACCCGACGCATCGATCATCGACATAGAGGACGTCGAGGAGTACGAACCGGGCGAGGTGTGCGTGATCTGCACCGGCTCACAGGGCGAGCCCCTCTCAGCTCTGACGCTGCTGTCGCAGTCGGAGAACCGGTTCTTGAAGCTGGCGCCGACCGACACCGTGATCCTCAGCTCACATCCCATCCCCGGCAACGAGCACGACGTGTCGCGTGTCATCGGCAACCTGATCCGGATGGGAGCCGAGGTGGTCCACTCGGGTGTCTCCGACGTCCACGCCACCGGCCACGCCAAGGCCGAGGAGTTGAAGCTGCTGCAGTCGATCATCCAGCCCGAGTGGTTCGTCCCGGTCCACGGGGAGTACCGCCACATGGTGGCCCACGCACGTCTGGCCGAGACGATGGGAATGGCGCGGGAACGGATCCTGGTGGCCGAGGACGGCGACCGACTCGAGTTGGACGCCGACGGCCTTCGCATGGCCGGTCGGGTCCCCTCGCAGTACGTCTTCGTGCACGGAACCGTCGGCGACATCGGCACCGAGGTCCTGCGTGACCGGCGGATCCTCGCGGATGACGGCATGGTCTCGGTGATCGTGGTGGTGGACCGGGGTGGTTCGCGGATCGTGGCGGGACCCGAGGTCGCGACACGTGGTTGGGTCCACGAGGCCGATGCGACCGAGATGCTCGACGATCTCGCGCACCGGGTTGGGGATGCGGTGACCGAAGCGCTGGCCGCGGGGCTGGCCCTGCCGAAGATCGAACGGGCCGTCAGGCGAGCCGCGGGCGGGTTCGTGTCCGAGCGCACCCGGCGGCGGCCGATGATCGTGCCCGTGGTCCTCGAGGCATGAGCGGTTCGCCGTTGTACTGGCCGTGTCGCCGCGCCGGCGATGCATGGTGAACCCGACCACAGGGCGGTTCCCGGCCGGTGTCACGGCCGGTTGGTAGCGTTGGGCCGGTGGCAACCAGGCAATCCTCTTCCCGCACCCCTGGCCCGAGGTCCGGCTCTGCCACGCGGAGCGCGCGTCCGACCACACCTCGTCGCGGCGCTGCGAGCTCACGTGACAGCACGGAGAGAAAGTCCCGGGCGAAGGTGAGCAGAGGCCGCGAAAGCTGGATGGGAACGCTGTTCGACGGGCGCGGCCACGATGTCTGGGGTCTGGTGTGCATCGTGGCCTCGGCGGTGGCGGCGGCGGGGATCTGGTTCTCCTCAGGTGCGGTGGTCGGCCGCTGGATCGACAGCGCTGCGGGCGCTCTGTTCGGCGTCCTCGGCGCTGCGTTACCCGTTGCACTCGCCGTTTCGGGTGTTCTGTTGATCCGCGGGCCCCGCAGCACAGTTGTTCCCACGCCGGGAACCGGTGCAACCACCAGCGGTGCCGACGACACCGCGGTGATGGATCTTCCAGTCAGGCGCACCACCTCCGTGGTCGCCGGCGGTGTTCTGGCCGCGGTCGTCGTCATGGGCTTCGCGCACCTGGTCGCCGCCCACGAGGTGACGATCACTGCGGATGGCGTCGATGCCTACCGCGGTGCGGGTGGGCTGGTGGGCGCGGCGTTGGCCGGCACCCTGACGCGGGTGATCGGGCAGTGGGGGACCGCCGCGGTGCTGGTCGGCCTCGCGCTGTTGGCGGGGAGCCTGATCTCGGGATGGTCGCTGGGCCGGATGGCTCGCTCGGTCGTCACGGTCTCGGGTCCGGCACTCCGCGCTGCCGGGAGCTGGTTGGCGGGTTTGTTCCGTGTCAACGAGCCTTCGCTCGCGCCCACCGGGGACCCCGATGCCGATTGGACCGATGAGGACGCCCGGCCCCTGCTCTATGACCAGGACGCGGATCCCGGTGCGCCCCCCGAACCGAAGCGCAAACGTCGGAAGAAGCCCGCTTCGTCCACTCTGGTGGATGTTCCACACGCCGAACCGCTCGAGGCGGAGCAGCTCGACCTCGACCTGGGTCCGGGCGCCAGGAGCTCTCCGTGGAAGCTCCCCCCGGCCCGCTTGTTGACCGTCAGTGGTCGTCGCGATGTCGACAGCGTTGCGATCGAGCAACGAGGAAGGGTCCTCGAATCAGCGCTGGCCGACCACGGTGTGGAGACCCGTCTGGTCGGCATGACCGCGGGCCCCACGGTCACCCGCTACGAGCTGGAGCTCGGCACCGGGGTCAAGGTCGCGAAGGTCACCTCGTTGCACAAGGACATCGCCTATGCGATGGCCTCACCCGATGTTCGGATCCTCGCGCCGATACCGGGACGTCAGGCGATCGGGGTGGAGGTTCCCAACACCGAGCGCCAGGTGGTGGCGGTCGGCGACATCCTCACCTCCGCGGAGGCGAAGCGGGCGAACCATCCCCTGGAGGTGGCGGTGGGGCGCGACATCAACGGTCATGCGATCCTCATGAACCTCGCGACCATGCCGCACCTGTTGATCGCCGGCCAGACCGGCGCCGGCAAGTCGAGCTGCATCAACTCGATCATCACCTCGATCATGATGCGATCCACGCCCGAACAGGTGCGCCTGATCCTGATCGACCCCAAGCGCGTCGAGCTGACCCAGTACGACCGGATCCCGCACCTGCTCACACAGGTGGTCGCCAACCCGAAGAAGGCCGCCAACGCCCTGGCATGGGCCGTCAAGGAGATGGAGCGCCGCTACGACCTGCTCTCGGAGGTGGGCGTGCGCGACATCACCGGCTACAACGCGGCCTACGACCGGGGCGACCTGTCCGAGAGCGTGGGTGCCGACCGGGAGTTCGAGCGGCTGCCGTTCATCCTGGTGGTGGTCGACGAGCTGTCCGATCTGATGATGGTCGCCCCGCGTGATGTCGAGGACGCGATCTGCCGCATCGCACAGATGGCCAGAGCGGTCGGCATCCACCTGGTGATCGCCACCCAGCGTCCCTCGGTCAACGTCATCACCGGTGTGATCAAGGCGAACGTGCCCGCCCGGTTGGCCTTCGCGGTCTCCTCTGCGACCGATTCGAAGGTGATCCTCGACCAACCCGGAGCCGAGCGCCTGGTCGGCAAGGGCGACATGTTGCTGCTGGGCCCCGCCTCCTCGGTGCCCCAGCGGATCCAGGGAGCCTGGGTGGAGGAGTCCGAGGTGCGTGCGATCGTCGCCAAGTGGCGTGAGCAGGCTCCCGAGGTCGAGACGCACTACGTCGAGGGCGTCGCCGCCGAGGACTCCGTCGGCAAGGGCTCCGGTGGTGCGGGGGGCGGAGGCGATGAGGACGACGATCTGCTCACCCAGGCTATGGAGCTGGTGGTGCGCAGCCAGTTGGGTTCGACGTCGATGCTGCAGCGCAAGCTCAAGGTCGGTTTCGCTCGTGCGGGGCGCATCATGGACCTGCTCGAACAGCGGGGGGTGGTCGGTCCATCGGAGGGTTCGAAAGCCCGCGAGGTGCTGATGACCGTCGAGGAGTTCGAGTCCGCGGTCGACTCGGGCGACATCTGAGCTCCGCCGGCCAAGCGGTCCGCAGCGCCCGAGGGGCGGTGTCGGGGGTCTGCTAGAAATGACCGGTGACTGCCGTGCCAGCACGCTCCCCGACCCCGATCACGACCGCGCTTGTTGTCTGTGCCGTGGCGATCCTGCCGATGGCGCCGGGATGTTCGCTGTGGCGTGACACGACCTGCGAGGACCTCCAGCAGCTCGCAGCCGACGTCCGCGGGCTCACCGAGTTGGACCTATTCGAGGTCGGCACCGATGGTCTCGAGGATCAGCTCGACCGGATCGAGGTGAGCTGGAAGAAGGTCCTGCGAAGCGCCGGTGTCCAGTTCGGTTCGGAGCTCCGGGCACTGCAGTCGTCGGTCGATGGTCTCATGGCGACCCTGCGGTCCGCAACCTCTGGTGGGGTCGGGCTCACCGAGGTGATCCCGCACCTGCAGCAGGATGTCGCGGCGGTCGAGAAGGCTTGGAAGGTGCTCACGACAGCTGTGTCCGAGGAGCTGTCCGGCTGCGACCTCGGCTGGCCCACCAACGAACTGTCCGGTGTGGCACACGCCGGTGTGGTCCCAGAGCGGACAGTTCGCTGGGCGTGGGAAGACTCTGGGGGAGGCTCTGGGAAGGGCGCCAGGCGTGCGAAGTTCGCCGTTGGGGGCACAGTTCAGCAACCCCGCCAGGCTGGGGATGCTAGACCTGCGCGGATGAGCTTCAGCGACGTCAGCTTCGACACGGTCACCGACGG
>CAYVYG010000042.1:0-13677 GCA_964454385.1 uncultured Microthrixaceae bacterium | reverse complement strand
TCGCCCAGGAACACGCTGGAGGCACCCGCGTGCAGGCACAGCGCCTGCAGCTCGTCGCTCATCTCGGAGCGCCCAGCGGAGAGACGGACCACCGACGCCGGCATCATCAGGCGCGCAACCGCGATGGTGCGCACCAGCTCGAGCGGATCCAGGCGATCGATCCCGAACAGCGGCGTACCCGGCACCTGCACCAACATGTTGATCGGCACGCTCTCAGGGTGGGGATCAAGCGTCGCGAGCTGTGCCAGCAAACCTGCGCGATCGCGGCGTGACTCGCCCATGCCCACGATCCCACCGCAGCAGAGCTTCACGTTCGTGGTGCGCAGGTTGGCCAGGGTCTCGAGACGGTCCTCGTAGGTACGGGTGGTGATCACCTCGCCGTAGTACTCAGGTGATGTGTCGAGGTTGTGGTTGTAGAAGTCGAGACCTGCCTCCGCGAGGGCCTTCGCCTGGTCCTCGGTGAGCATCCCGAGGGTGACACATGTCTCCATGCCCAGCTCCGCGACAGCCCGTACCGCTTCGGCCATCTCGTCGACCTGGCGGTCGTTGGGAGCGCGCCACGCAGCACCCATGCAGAACCGGGTCGCACCTGCGTGTTGTGCCTTGCGCGCGGCTTGGACGATCTCGTCGGTGTCCATCAGGCCGGCGGGTGAGAGATCGGTGTTCCAGCGCGCGGACTGGGGGCAGTAGCCGCAGTCCTCAGGGCAGGCACCGGTCTTGACCGACAGCAACATCGCAGCCTCCACCACGTGGGGGTCGAAGCGCTGCCTGTGCACCGAGTTGGCCTCTGCGAGCAGATCGTGGAAGGGACGGTCCAACAGGTCAGCTGCTTCTTCGGTGGTCCAGTCGTGTCTGGGTGTCATCACGGCCGATGAGCCTTCCCTGTCGTGATCGGTCGTGCAAGAAGGCGGAGCGTCGTGGCGAGTGCGAGACCGCTGATGCGCGGTCGCACGAGCCAGGCAGCAGGGCAGCGGGATGCGTGTCGGCGCGCACCCGGATGCGATCATCTGGCGATGCAGCACCGCGGTTGGACCCGCTGGGCAGGAGCAGAGCTCGAGACGATCGCTGAGGCGGGGCGGACGCGCGCCACCCGCTCCTTCGACGCATGGGGGCCGGCAGGCACCGTGGCTCACGGGGGCATCAAGCACCCGATGGTCTCGTTCGCATCCAACGACTACCTCGGGCTGGCGACACACCCGGCGTTGATCGCGGCCGCCCACGCTGCTGTCGACCGGTGGGGGACGGGCGCGACCGCCAGCCGGTTGGTGGTCGGCACCCGACCGGTGCACGACAACCTCGAAGGCCACCTCGCGCAGTGGAAGAGAACCGAAGCCGCACTCGTGTTCGCGAGTGGCTATGCGGCCAACATCGCGGTCATGACCGCCCTCGGCGGACCGGACTGCCTGGTGGTCTCCGACGAGTTGAACCACGCCTCGATCATCGACGGGTGCCGGCTCTCGCGTTCGCAGGTGGTCATCAGCGCGCACAACGACGTCGAACAGGTTGAAGCTGCGCTGCGCGCGGCAACCACGGACCGCGTGATGGTTGTTACCGACGCGGTGTTCTCGATGGACGGCGACGAGGCGCCCGTTGGAGCTCTGGCGCAGGTGTGTGCCCGCCACGGAGCACTGCTCGTGCTCGACGAGGCCCATGCGGTGCTCGGTCCCGGCACCGACGCCCTCGGTGACGTCGACGGCCTGGAGCTGTTGCGGGTCGTTACGTTGTCCAAGGCGCTCGGTTCGATGGGCGGCGCGGTGTGCGGTCCGGCGGAGCTGGTGGAGCTGCTGGTGAACCGCGCGCGCAGCTTCGTGTTCAGCACCGCCCTGAGCCCCGCCGACACGGCGGCTGCGGACGCGGCGATCACCGTGTTGGAGAGCCCGGAGGGTGGTGTGCGCACCCGCCGGTTACGAGCTGTGGTCGACCGGGTGCGCGAAGGGCACCCCTCGCCGATCATCCCGGTGATGATCGGCGAGGAGCGCGACGCGCTGCATGCATCCTCGGAGCTGGCCGGACGGGGCCTGTTGATCCCGGCGATCCGGCCCCCGACGGTCGCTTCTGGAACCTCGAGGCTCCGAGTGGCCCTGTCGGCTTCGCACACCGATGCGATGATCGACGATCTGATCGACGGGCTCGCATCCATCACAGCGCTTGTGTCGACCGGTGCCTGAACGAGAGCTCGGCGTGTCGCAGCGATGGGTGCGGAGCGATCCCCAGGCCTCCGGGCTCCTGGTGGTCGTGGTGGGGACCCGCACCGAGGTCGGCAAGACCTGGGTCACGGCACGGTTGATCACGGAACTGCGAAGCCGTGATCTGTCGGTGCAGGTACGCAAGCCGCTGCAGTCCTTCGACCCGGCGTCGGGCGAGCCGACCGACGCCGAGGTCCTGGCCGCAGCAAGCGGTGAGGATCCCGTCGACGTGTGCGGCCACGAGTGGACCTACCCGGTGGCGATGGCACCGCCCATGGCCGGCGAAAGCCTGGGACGACAAGTGCCCACCACCTCGGAGGTCCTCGACACGCTGCGCTGGTCAGCCCCACAGGTCGCCCTGGTGGAGACCGTCGGCGGGGTGCGCTCACCCCTGTCGTCAGACGGCGACAGCGCGGACCTGGCACGAGTGCTGCGCGCGGATGCCGTCGTGCTCGTCGCCGACGCAGGCCTCGGGGTGATCGACGCGGTTCGCAGCGGTGTCGACGGTCTCGCACCGATGGAACCGCTGGTGTTCCTCAACCGCTACGACGGTCGCGACGAGCTGCACGTGCGCAACCGCGACTGGTTGCAGCGACGTGACGTGATCGAGACCATCGTCGCGATCAGCGACCTGGCAGACCGCATCTCTGGTACACACGGGATCTCTGTTGACTGACCCGTCTGCCCTCTGGGCCGATCACCACACGACCGACCGACCGGGCCGACCAGATCTGGGAGGTGCCTCTGATGCTCGCCGTGACCGCCACCGCCATCGATCCGGACGATCCGCTGCGCGGCCTCACCGTCGGGGACCGTCCTGACCCCACGCCACCGGACGGCTGGACCATCGTCGAGGTCCGCGCCGCGTCGCTCAACCACCACGACCTGTGGAGCCTGCGCGGCGTCGGGCTGACCGAGGACCGCCTCCCGATGGTGCTCGGCTGCGACGCGGCGGGTATCGACCACGACGGCAACGAGGTGATCGTCCACTCGGTGATCGCATCGCCGGGATGGACCGGTGACGAGACCTTCGATCCTCGCCGCAGCCTGCTGTCCGAACGCCACGACGGCACTCTCGCCGAGAGGGTCGCGGTGCCCCAGCGCAACCTGGTTCCCAAACCTGCGTCGCTGTCGTTCGAGGAGGCAGCGTGCCTTCCCACCGCATGGCTCACCGCCTACCGGATGCTGTTCACCAACTCCGCGGCGGCTCCGGGATCCACGATCCTCGTGCAGGGAGCCGGCGGTGGGGTCTCGACGGCTCTGGTGCAACTGGGGCGTGCAGCGGGCTATCGCATGTGGGTCACCTCGCGTTCTGCCTCCAAGAGACAGCGAGCACTCGAGGCCGGCGCGGAGCAGGTGGTCGAGTCCGGCGAACGCCTGCCGCAGCGGGTGGACGCTGTGATGGAGACCGTCGGCGAGGCAACCTGGGACCACTCGCTGCGATCGTTGCGGCCCGGGGGCACCATCGTCGTCTGTGGAGCCACCAGCGGACCGAGCCCACCGGCTGACCTCAACCGGGTGTTCTTCCTACAGCTGCGGGTGGTCGGCTCCACCATGGGCAACCGTGACGAGCTGGAACGGCTGTGCCGGCTGTGTGAGACCACCGGCATCGCCCCGATCGTGGACGCGACGTTCCCCCTGGCCGACGCGAGGACCGCCTTCGAGCGCATGATCGACGGCGAGCACTTCGGGAACCTGGTGCTCACCGTGTGAGCAGTCCTCCGCTCGGTCATGAGAGAGGGGTCCCCCTCTGAGAGACTGAGACGATGCTCCGGGTGTTCACCGCATGAAGAGCCTCGCGTTCGTGCTCAGCTACCTCGCGGGTCCGTTGCGGCGCCGCGACCTGCGGATGGTGGCGATCCTGTTGTCGGCCTTCGTGGTGCTGGTCGTGTCGTTCACGGTGATCTTCCACGAGATCATGGACTACGAGGGCCAGGACCACAGCTGGGCGACGGGCTTCTACTGGACCCTGGTGACGATGACCACCCTCGGGTTCGGCGACATCACCTTCACCTCGGATCTGGGACGGGTGTTCTCGGTGGTCGTGTTGTTGACCGGAACCACGTTCCTGTTGATCCTGTTGCCCTTCACCTTCATCCAGTTCGTGTTCATCCCCTGGATGTCCAAGCGCGACGCCACCCGGGCACCCCGGGCCCTGCCGGAGGGAACCGGAGGGCACTTGGTGCTCACCCGCTTGGGCCCCATCGAGGAGGCCCTGATCCGGCGCGCCGAGCAGGCCGACGTCGGCTACGTGGTGCTGGTCGGAGATCTCAGCGAAGCGCTGCGGCTGCACGACGAGGGCTACCGGGTGATGGTCGGCAACACCGATGACCCCGAGACCTATCGGGCTGCTCGTCTCGACGCAGCGGCGCTGCTGCCGGCGACGTGGCCCGACACGACCAACGCGAACATCATCTTCACCGCCAGGGAGACCTCTTCGAGCGTTCCGGTGGTCGCCACCGCGTCCAGCGAGGCGTCGGTGGACATCCTGCAGCTCGCCGGCGCCGACGAGGTGATCCGCCTCGGAGAGCTGCTCGGATCCGCGATGGCCGAGCGGGCCCTGCTGCCCGATGGGCGCAGCCACGTGATCGGTCGTTTCGCGGGAGTGCTGATAGCCGAGGCCCGTGTGGCCGGCACCTCGCTCGCGGGCCAGCGCCTCGCGGACTCGCAGCTGCGATCCCGCTTGGGCGTCTCGGCGATCGGGGTGTGGGACCAGGGCGTGTTCACGATCGCGGTGGCCGAGACCCGACTCGGTGAGTCCTCGGTTCTGATCCTCGCCGGTTCACGAGAGCAGCTCGACGCCTACGACCGCTGCTACGGAACCGGCGCGGATCTGACCGGAGCCGTGCTCATCCTCGGCGGCGGACGCGTCGGGCGTGCGGCGGGACGTGCGTTCTCCGCTGCGGGAACGGCGCACCGGATCGTCGAAGCGGATCCCGGGCGCGCTCCCGGCGACGACGACCGCTACGTGGTGGGCGACGCGGCTGACATCGCTGTGCTCGAGAGCGCCGGGATCCGCACCGCCACCGGGGTCCTGATCACCACCCACGACGACGACGTCAACATCTACCTTGCGCTGTACTGCCGCAGGCTGCGCCCCGACATCCGCATCGTGGCACGGTCCAACCTCGACCGCAACGTCTCGACGCTCTACCGCGCGGGTGCCGACGATGTGCTGTCGTACGCCACCACCGGCGCGGCGGTGATGTGGAACCACTTCCGCGGCAACGACACCCTCGTGGTCGCGGAAGGCCTCGATGTGTTCCGCTCCGGGGTTCCCTCGCCGATGCGCAACAAGACCCTCGCCCAGAGCCACATACGCACCGAGACCGGGTGCAACGTGGTCGCGATCGAACGCGACGGGGAGCTCGTGGGCAACCCCGCGGGCGACGTCGTGCTCGACGCGCGCACTGATCTGGTGCTCATCGGTGACGCCGCGGCCCAGGACCGGCTCGCCGAGCTGAGCGAGGGTTGGCGGGACCGGCTGCGGCGCAACCTGCGGGTGCGACCAGACGAATGAGCCGGGCTGCTCAGGCCAGGTCTGATCGTGATGGTCGACCGCCAGGGTTGCCCTCAGCGAACGCACGTAGTCGTGGTTGGGCTCAATCAACCACCTCGAGCCGCGTGTGCTCGGCGATGTTCTCGAAGTCACGGTCGTGGTGCAGCACCGGAAGCTCGAGGCGAATCGCCACTGCGGAGATCAGGACGTCGACCAGCGAGCGCACGGTCACCCCGAGTGTCCTGAGCTCCCTGTAGATCTCCGCTGCGTCCAACCAGTCGAGGCGAGACGCCAGTGGTTCGAAGCGTTGTGCTTCGAGCAGCCTCCGGGTGGAACCGATCGCGTCTCTTCTCGCGCCGGACATCACCTCCAACACGACCGGATCCACCACGACGATCTCGCGCTGTGCCAAACCTTCACGAAGACGCACTGCACTGGGGGATCCGGTTCCCCTCAGGTACTCGATCCATGCGGAGGTGTCAGCCAGCAGCATCGTCATCCCAGCCGACGAAACGGGCCGAGCGCATCTCGTCGAGGTCTCCCTCCCAGCCGATCCCTTCCATTTCGAGTTGTTCGCGGACGTCCATCGGACCTCCACCCATCAACCGTTCGAGGGCGAGGTGAACTGCTTCGCGCTTCGAGTGCAGTCCGAACGCGCACATGACCTGCCCTATCAGCTCATCGTCGATGTCGATGTTCGTGCGCGTCATCTACACCACGATACACCTACATACACATAGCTCGTGGAGGGGTCTCAGCCGTGACCCAGGACCACCGCTGCGGAAAGGGTCACCACCACGGCACACGCAACGCCCACGAACCGCCAGTCGCGCTCGCGGGTCCACAGCACCACGAGTGCCAGCACGCGCACCGCAGGCGTCGCGGCCAGCACCAGCACCCCGAGCGCCATCACGGTGTCGGCCAGCGACACACCGCGACCGATGGAGAACAGCTTCGTGCCGACCGCGTGGCGCGAACCGGACGCCACCTTGAGCACCAACCCCGTGGCCATCAGGACGACCGCGACCGCGAGCCCCGATCGCAACAGCACCTGAACGATGTGTTGCACGCGATGGATCTCCTCACGGTCCTCCGCCGGCATGGCACGGGGGTCAACGTCCAATGTCGACCCCGAACGCCTCGAGCATCATCTGCAGAGCCACGAACAACAGCACGGCGATCAGCAGCCGGCGCAGCACGACCGGAGAGACCTTCGAGGAGGTGGCGGCCCCGAGCGTCGCTCCGAACACCACCCCCAGCGCCACGGGGACCGCCGCGTAGGGCCTCATGTACCCCCGCGCGAAGTAGACGAACAAGCTGGCCACCGCGGTGACACCGATCATGAAGTTCGATGTCGCGGCGGCCACCTTGATCGGCACCTTCATCCCCTCTGTCATCGCGGGCACCTTGATGAAACCACCGCCCACCCCGAGCATCCCCGAGATCGTGCCCGCCACCAGCGACACACCGATGCCCACACCGAGACGCTGGGCCCGGTAGCCGACCAGGGCGCCGCGGTGTTCGTCGTAGTAGGCACCCGCCAGGGTCCCGGGCTCCTCCCAGCCCGCCTCGGCGTCGACGCGCTCAGGAGCTCGCGCGCCGACGGCGACCATCTCAGGGATCTCGTCGCGGGGCGGGTACTCGTCGGGTTCCGAGCGGTTCCGGGCCACCGCCCCAGCAGTGAGCGCCATGACGACCGCGAAGATCGCGGACAGCACCGAAGGTGAGATCAGCACCGCGACCAGCCCGCCGGTGATGCCCCCGATCGTGGTCGCAACCTCGAGGGTCATGCCGAGGCGCATGTTGGCGAGTCCCCGTCCCACGTAAGCACTTCCAGCGGCTGTGGACGTGGCGACCACCGCGACCAGCGAGGTGGCCACCGCCACCCTGATGTCGAACCCGAACCCGAGAACCAGGACCGGCACGATGATCACACCTCCTCCGATCCCGATCACCGCTCCGAGCCACCCCGCGAACAGCCCGAGCAGCAACAGCGCGCAAGCGGCGACGAGCGACAGGTTCATCGCTTCGGGTTCGGGGGGAGCCGCCGTTCCTGCTGCACAGATGCAACCTATACGGCGGCACCCACCCCACAGGATCCGTGACCACACAATCGAGGTCGCTCGTCAGATCTCCAGCAGGCCCGGTGTCGCCGGTATCGCGCCGGCCCATGCGTCGATGACCTCGAGCGGGATGCGCTCCGGCTCGGGTGGCAGCTCGCCGTTGAAGACCTCTGCGAGCATCGGGTGCACGACGGGGTGGAGGCGCTCCTCGACGAAGCGATCCCAGTCCGCCTCGGATTCCCACACCTCTTGGTACCGCAGACCCCCCTCGGGGCGCACCACGACCACGTGGCTCACGAGCCCCTCTGGCGGATCGTCACCCAGTTCCTCCCTGATACGGCCGTAGGCCGCGCTGTCGATCGGCACGTCCTGTGTGAACGCGTAGAACATCGTGCACCTCCTATTTGACCAGAACTAGCTTCTGGTGAATAATGCGGCGCATGCCCGAGCGTGTCAAGAGGCGCTACGACACCACCAACCGACAGGCGGAGTCGAAGCGGACGCGAGCCAGGATGCTCGCTGAGGCGAGAGAGCTCATCGTCGGATCCGGGTACCGGGCAACCACCATCGGGGCCATAGCCGCCGCCTCGGGAGTGAGCGTCGCCACCGTCTACGAACTTCTCGGGCGAAAACCGGAGATACTGCGCGAGTTGATCGAGACGGCGATCAGCGGCACCGACCAGGTAGTCGCAGCGGAGGACCGCGGCTACGTGGCGGCGATCCGCGCGGAACCCGACGCGGCGCGCAAGATCGCGATCTACGCGTCCGCGGTGACCGAGATACAACAGCGGATGGCGCCGTTGTTCCTGGCGCTGCGCGATGCATCGTCCACCGAGCCCGAAGCGCAGGCCGTCTGGGTCGACATCGCCGAGCGACGTGCCGCCAACATGGCCGAGCTAGCCGCCGAGCTCGAACGCACCGGCAAGCTCCGCTCCGATCTCACCAACAGGGAGGTGGCCGATGTGCTGTGGGCGACCAACAGCTCGGAGCTCTACGCGATGCTCACCGGAGAACGGGGTTGGTCACCCGCACGGTTCGAGCGGTGGCTGGCGGACACCTGGCAGCGGCTCCTCCTGGAGTGAGCGCGCCCCAGGCTCAGGCGACCCGCCGACTCGGTGCCCGATCACCCCCCGCAGCATCCCGCTTCGTACGGGATCGAATCGTGCCAGAACCGATGCCAATCCGCTTCGGTGAGCGACGAGAGGACCCCGACTGCTGTGCCGGCCGGCACACCCTCGCGGACAAGGAAGCGCAGCAACGTGCCCTGGGTGATCGGACAGGTGGCCAGGATCCGAGGTTCGGCATCGAACCACCGGCTGGCGACCTCATGGTGGACGTGGACTGTAACGGTCAGCGCCACCAACGGGTTGCCGTCGCTGAGGAGCTCGGTCACGACTCGTCCTCGAGGGACCGGGCGTCCTCGGAGCTCACCGTCCTCCCAACCTTTGGTAGGCCGATGGTCGTCCGCATCCCTGCATCATCGCATCATCACATCGAGATGATGTCCGTTGGCACCACCGACCTCCGCTGCGCCAGCGACAGCTCAGTCCGGTTTGCGACCCACGCAGTGCCAGTTGAGCGTCAGCAGCTCCTCCTCCTCGGCTCGGATGTAGGAACGGCTGTTCTTCTTGAGGCGCGCCAGCAGCGCATCGGTCTTGGCCGGGATCACACGGATCTTCGCTGCCAACTTGAACACGGCTTCGTACCTGTCGAACAGCGCCACCTCCTTGCGGATCATCTCGACTGCCGGACGGCCCACCGACGACAGGAGCTCGAAGCCGGCGTCGCGGTAGGCATCCTCCCAGTACCGGTAGTACCAGAAGCCCCCGAACACGGTCAGCTCGCGGGTGTGTTGGACCAAGGTGCGCTGGTGCTCGTCGTCGCGGTCATATGCATCGAGTGCCGCCACGTCGTTGATGATGAACCGACCGCCCGGTTTCAGCACCCTGTGCACCTCGTCGAAGGTGAACTCGTGGTCACTGACATAGGTCATCGGTTGGATCGCGTACACCGCATCGAACATCGCGTCGTCGAAGTCGAGCGGCTTGTTGAAGTCACCGGCGGTGAAGTTCCCGGCGATCAGGTTCGGGTTCCGGTGGGCCTTGTCGATCTGTGAGGCATCCAGGTTGATCCCATGGAGGCGCGCCCCGGTGAGCTCGGCGATGTGCTCCGCGATCGCACCACATCCACATCCCAGGTCGAGCACCCTGTCCCCCGGACCCACCTGCAGGTCATCGGCCACGATCCGCTCGAAGAGGATCTGGTTGTCGAGCACCGAACGCTTCGGATCGATCACCGGTGGCATGTACATCTTCTCGACCGAACCGAGCGTGCAGAGCAGGTGGATGACCTTGTAGAGCGCCTGGAGCTCCTCGCTGCTGCCCTGGGGATAGCCGCGCAGCGGAACCCCGGCCTCGTAGTCGCGCCTCGTGTTCTCAGGTGAGTCCTCGAAAAGCTCACCGTAGGAACCCATGTACGCGTCGAAGTCCGCGTCGCTGATCCGCAGCAACCCGCGAAGAGCGCCGAGCCGGTCGAGCACCGTCGTCGGTTTGTGTTTCACGCTGTCATCCCCCCGTCGTTGCTGTCCCGGCCGACCCTAGACCGGTGAGCTGACACACGGCGCAAACCGTGTCGCGATGAGGCCCACCCCCCTGGCGAACTGTCCGCTGTGGCACCCGCTCCGCGAGGCTCACAGCGGACAGTTCCCCGAGGTGGGGCACCGGTGGAGTGGGCAGCGCTCGAGTGGGCAGCGCTCGATCAGGTCTTCCACACAACGGCTGCGAGCGGGTCGGGGAGGTAGCAGCAGTACGTGCCGGTATGGACACTCGCCCTGAGGTGCTCGGCCAGCGCCGGGTGGTGCTCACCGAGTTGCTGCAAGGCGTAGCGGATGCACCGGGTGACGCTCCCCCGGGCGCGCTCGGTGTCGCTGCCGGTGGACCGGAACCGGCCACCGAGACCCACCGCATGCGACAGCTCGGCCACCAGGAAATCGCGGTCTCGTTCGGCGAGCTCAAGGCGCGCCAAGTCGTTGGCACATCGCGCGTCCTCGATGTCCTGGTCGACCTCCTGCAAGCGGTGCCTGTAGGCCCGACGGGCCTCGTCGTCGATCACCGGAATCCCCTGGTTGCCTCTGGTGGCGACAAGTTCCGGATCAACCACACCCGAGGTGGGCAGCACGCCGGCCTCCACGGTCACGAGGTCGAGCACATGGAACTCCCGTGCCGGATCCGCGAGCAGGCGTTCCAGATACCGGAACCCCTTGAGATCACGCACCGTCACCTCAGAACCTGCGAAGCAGATCGACCGGGTGTCGGCCTCGCGATGGAACGTCCAGGTGGTGTGTGGTGTCGTTTCGTCACCGTGCGTTTCGGGGTCGCGCAGCTTCGTTGCGTCGTCGGGAGGCTCCCGATCGAGCGGACGGTCGCGCTGCGGGATGGCCGGCGCCACGGCCACGGCAGCAGTCGGGGGAACACCACCGTAGGCCTCGAACGCGGCGTTCGCGGCCGCGAGCTCCAGTGCCGCGGCCGCCCTGTGGCCGGTTCGTTCGAGGGCCTCGGCGAGGACCGTGCGAGCCACCGCAGTCTCATACGGCGCGCCGAGCTCGCACCAGGTGGAGACCGCGTCGCCACACGAGCGCACCGCTTCCTCGGCGTCACCGTCCAGCAGTTGGGTGCGTGCCCGGGCCAGCGTCGCCGCCGCGCCCAGGTGCAAGCTCAGGGGGTAGGCAGCAGCGATCGCACCCAGGCGCTCGGTGGCATTGCGAGCGGTTGGCAGGTCGCCGGTGGCAGCTGCGATCTCGACCTGGGCCTCGAGCAGCGGGGCGGCGCACAGGTCCCCGAACGGCGGACGTTCCTTGGAGGGGATCCGCACCGGGTTCGAGATGGCGTCCTCGATCAGCTCCGCCGCGGCCCGGGTGTCCCCACGTGCCGCCAGCACCCGCGCGAGGCCCGGTTGGGGGGACCAGGCGTGGTCATGAGCCGCCCGGAACGCCTCCTCGGCTCCGTCGAGGTCACCGCGTCGCAGCCTGATGTTGCCGAGCTCGGTGAGCGGCCAGCCGAACTCGCGACGCATCCACGGACGCAACTCGTCACAGGCTCCGAGCGCCTCCGCCTCGGCGACATCGGTGGGTCCACTCATGCGCAGCATCTCCGCGCGGTGCACACGGCAACGCCCGTTGATCCCCCCGAACGCGTGGCCATGGCGCCATCGCTCCATGGCCTCGGTCCACTCCGCTGCGCGGTCGTGCATCCCGAGGCCCTGCACCGCGCAGATCAGCTCGCAGAGCATCATGCCCGTGGTCAGCGGATCGACGCTTCCACCCATGAGCAGCGCACCCACCTCGTCGAGGATCCCGAGACCGGCATCGAGGTCGCCCTCGAGGATCGTGACCCGAGCGGTCGCGACCCGGCCGATAACCACCGCGGGTTGCACTCCGAGGCGCTCACCGAGCTCGATCGCGCGAGAGGCGTGGCCACGAACGACTGCCATGTCACCGCACATGAACCGCTCATAGGCACGGACCATGGCGATCAGGGCGTGCGCGGGCACTTCGTCGTGGCCCTCGACTAGCCGCTCGGCGCGCCGCAGCCAACCACGCACCGGGGCCATCAGCCCGGTGTCCATCAGGAGGTACATGGCAACCATGGCCGCGGCACGTGCCGCCTCCGCGGCGTCGCCTTGGGACAGGAACGATTCGTGCAGCGCATCCCAGGAGTCGATACACATCTCGAAGCGTCCCGCTCCGTAGGCGGCCTGTGCGCGCAGTTCGAGACCCTCGGCGCACCGACCGGAGGGGCCGGCTGAGTCGAGCAGATCGAGCGCGTCGTCCCACTCACCGCGCTCGAGCGCCTGTCGGACCTGCTTCAGATGGTCGGACTCACTTGGCATCTTCGCGCTACCTCGCCGGGCGTTGTCGCGCCGTGTCGGCGCCCATTGTCGCGCCGCGACACCGAATGTCGCGCCCTTCTAGTGACGGCGGTTCTTCAGGACCGCTGGCCACCACCAACGACGATCATCACCAGCGAAAGGAGCCCGGGATGGAACCCACCCGACAGCTCGACCACATAGTCCCCCACCTGACCGGGATCACGGAGCAGATCGACGAGGCACAGCTGCACGACCCGACACCGTGCAGCGAGCTCGACGTCGCGGGCGTCCTCACCCACATGATCACCGGGGGTGGTCAGTTCGCCTTTCTGTTCCGAGGCGAGACGCCACCGACACAGGAACCGGCGCCGCCGACCGATGAAGTGCTCGTGAAGCACTTCCAGACGACCATGGAGGACCTGCTCGACGCCGTGCACTCCCCCGGCGCGATGGAGCGGGTGATCACCGCGCCGCTCGGCGAGATGCCCGGCGATGCCTTCGCCCGCCTGGTCGCCTTCGACGGACTCATCCACGGCTGGGACCTGGCACAGGCAACCGGTCAGCCCTACACGATCGACGAGGACGTCGTCGCGGCGGTCGACGAGTTCGCCCGTCAGGCGATCACCCCGGAGATGCGCGACAGCGGCATGTTCGGTGACCCCACCTGTCCACCGCCCTGGGCCGGCACGCTGGAGCGCTTGGTCGCGTTCAGTGGCCGGAGCGTGTGAGTCGGTCGGCCCCGTCGGTGGAAGACACCGACGCAGAGCCGTCGCATTGGCCGCCACTCAGCCCCGAACCCACGACGCGCTGGCGAACTGTCCGCTGTGGCACCTGCTCCGCGAGGCTCACAGCGGACAGTTCGCCGGTAGGCCATGCGGTGGGAGCGCTGGTCGAGGCGCTCGAGAACCACTACGTGCGGCTTGCAGACAACGGGGCGGAATGCTGAGGTGTGGGCCGTGAACGAAGCCGCCCGCTCATGATCGACGCTGCGTTCAGGATCTACGCCGTGATCAGGACCGACGCCGTCTGATGACAGACGCTGGCCCATGACCGGTCCTGTGCT
>CAYVYG010000041.1:0-13721 GCA_964454385.1 uncultured Microthrixaceae bacterium | reverse complement strand
CCGCGACTCAAGCGGGTCGTGCCGGGCATCCGACTGCCGGGATCGAGCTCCCATGACCAGTCTCGTTCGTCGACGCCCCAGGAGGCCGCGGCGAACGGAGCGGACCTGCTGGTGATAGGGCGCACCGTCACCGAGGCCGCCGATCCCCGCGCAGCGGCCGCAGCGGTGGCCGCGTCGGTGTGACCACCTCGGTGCCGGATACGAAAGACGGATCCGCAGGTGTGCCGGCAGGTGGATCAGAGGCGATCGCGTGGGTGGCGGAGCTTCGAGGGGTGCGCAGCACGATCTGCGAGCAGCTGGCGTGTGGCAGCGCTGGGCTCGCCGAGGTGATGGATCTGCGCCGCGACCCTCGTGTGGGCGAGGTGCACCTGCTCACGGTGCTCGAATCGCTGCCCGGTGCCACCAAGGTCGCCACCCGACGCAAGCTCGAGGAACTGGGCATCCCGGAACGCACCAGGCTCTCGGAGCTCGCGGATCACGAGGTGTCCACCGTGATCGGGTCCTTCGTGGGATCCGGTACCTCCGCCGGGGAGGATCCGCGGTGAACCGGGACACCCCCGACGATCCGCAGCTCGAATCGGCCCGCGCAGCGCTCGGCGGCGCGCTCGGTCCCGATTCCGTGGTGATCGTCATCTCCGGTCCCGGGGGTGTCGGCAAGGGGACGGTGGTCGACGCCCTGTTGGCCCGTGACGACAAGCTCCACCTCAACCGATCCTGGACGACCCGCGCGCGACGTCCCGGAGAGCCGCCGGACGCCTACTGCTTCGTGAGCCGCGAGGCCTTCGAGCACCGTGCCCGCGAAGGTGGCTTCCTCGAATGGGTCGAGTTTCTCGACTACCTGCAGGGATCACCGGTCCCGGACCCTCCGGAGGGCCACGACGTCGTCTTCGAGATCGATGTAGCGGGAGGTGAGCGGATGTACCGGATCACCGACGACCCGCTCCTGGTGTTCATCGACGCCCCGGACCGCGAGACCCAGGCCGAGCGGATGCGTCACAGAGGCGATTCCCAGGATCGCATCGACGCCAGGCTGCGGCACGCGGAGAAGGAGGTGGCGGCGGCTCGTGAGCTGCCCTACGTGCGCGTCGTCAACGACGACCTCGACACCGCGGTCGCCGAGGTCGAGTCGTTGATCGCGGATGCCCGGCGGGCCCGTCGCTGAGCTATATTGGGTGGCGTTGCGGGCCGATCGGTGGTCCTGCGCGTACCGACGACGATCGCGACTGCGATCGACGATGAGCGACGACGAGGTGTGATGGCATTGCTCGAGACGACCGACACGATGATGAACCCCGGCATCGAGGAGCTCCTGGAGCACACCGGGTCGAAGTTCTCCCTGGTCGCGGTGGGTGCCCGACGAGCGCGTGGCATCAACACCTACTACTCACAGCTCGGAGCCGCGCTGTCCCACGGTGTGGTTCCCCCTCAGGTCACCTCCACGGGCCACAAGCCGCTGTCGATCGCGTTCGAGGAGATCGCGGCCGGCAAGATCGAGGGCGTGGGTGGTGCCACCGGCCGTCCGATCCCCGAAGCTCTGTTGCCGGCCAGCGAGGAGGATGCCGGATCGGATACCGCGTCCGCCGGGGCCGGAGAGCCTACGGACCAGGACTGAACCGGGGTGTCGGCTCTGGCCGGCCGGCGGATCGTGCTGGGGGTCTGCGGGGGGATCGCGGCGTACAAGGCGGTGCAGGTCTGTCGCTCGCTGACCGGCCTGGGAGCACACGTGTCGGTGGTGATGACGGACTCGGCAGCCCGCTTCGTGGGGGAGACGACCTTCTCGGCGCTGGGTTCCGAGCCGGTGCGGCGCTCGTTGTTCTCCGACAGCGGTGACCCGATCCCGCACACTCAGCTCGGTCAGAGCGCGGACCTCGTGATCGTCGCCCCGGCCACCGCCAAGCTGCTCTCGGCGTATGCCCACGGGTTCTCCCATGACCTGTTGACCAACGTCCTGGTGGCGACCCGGGCACCTGTGCTGTTGTGCCCCGCGATGCACACCGAGATGTGGGATCACGACGCGGTGCGCGCGAACGTCGAGCTGCTCGTGTCCAGGGGCGTGGAGATCCTGGGACCAGCCGATGGTCCGCTCGCGGGCGGCGACAGCGGACCCGGGCGGATGGTGGAGCCATCCGAGGTGGTCGCGGTCGCGACCCGGATGCTCTCGGATGCGGGGGATCTCGCTGGACTCCGGGTGCTGGTGACCGCCGGCGGGACCCGTGAACCGATCGACCCGGTGAGGTTCCTGGGCAACCGGTCCTCCGGCAAGCAGGGCCACGCGATCGCCGAGGCTGCTGCCGGACGTGGCGCGGACGTCGAGCTGGTCACCACCACCGCGTTGCCCACGCCGGCGGCTGTGAGCACCGTGAGGGTGTCGACCGCGCGGGAGATGCACGATGCGGTGATGGACCGCGCCGCTCGCGCGGATGTCGTGGTGATGGCCGCTGCGGTGGCGGACTTCACCCCGAGGTCCGTCGAGGACCACAAGCTGAAGAAGGCCGAGGGTGTGCCGATCATCGAGCTCGTGCCCACCGTCGACATCCTCGCGTCGCTCGGGGCCGACAAGCCCGATCATCAGATCCTTGTCGGCTTCGCGGCCGAGACGCGCGACGTCATCGTCAACGCGCGGGCCAAGCGCGAGGCCAAGGGAGCGGATCTCCTGGTGGCCAACGACGTGTCCTCGGAGGGTGTCGGGTTTGAACACGACACCAACGAGGTGCTGATCTTGTCGGAAGGGGAGGAGCAACATGTGCCTCTCACGGACAAAGCCTCGGTGGCCAATGCGGTCTTGGACGCCGTGGTCGAACAACGCTCCCGCGTGGGGCTGACCGGCCGTTCGGAACGGAGCAACTGAGATGACCAACTGGACCTTCACCTCTGAATCGGTGACCGAGGGCCATCCCGACAAGATGGCCGACCGCATATCGGACTCGATCCTCGATGCGCTGCTCGCCGAGGACCCGAGGTCGCGCGTCGCGTGTGAGACCCTGGTCACCACCGGGTTGGCGGTTATAGCGGGGGAGATCTCCACGTCAGCGTACGTCGAGATACCCAAGATCGTCCGTGAGGCGATCTGCGACATCGGCTATGACCGTGAGGCGTTCGGTTACGACGGGAACACCTGTGGTGTGATGGTCTCTCTCGACGAGCAGTCGGTGGACATCGCCCAGGGCGTGGACGACTCCGAGGAGGTCCGCTCGGGCACCGCCGGCGAGGACGACGAGATCGACAAGCAGGGTGCCGGCGACCAGGGGATGATGTTCGGGTACGCCTGCACCGAGACCGAGGAGCTGATGCCGGCGCCGATCCACGTCGCGCACCGGATGGCCGAGCGCCTCGCCGAGGTTCGCAAGGCCGGCACGATCCCCTACCTGCGCCCGGACGGCAAGACGCAGGTCACCTTCGAGTACCGCGACGGCGTACCGGTGGCCCTACGCTCGGTGCTGATCTCGACCCAGCACAACGACGGGGTCGACCGCGACAGCGAGATCCGCCCGGACCTGATCGAACACGTGATCCGCCCGGTGATCCCCGAGCAGTTCGCGGGTGACGAACCCGAGATCTTCATCAACCCGACCGGACGCTTCGTGATCGGCGGTCCCGTAGGGGACGCCGGGTTGACCGGCCGCAAGATCATCGTCGATACCTACGGCGGAGCGGCGCGCCACGGCGGCGGGGCCTTCTCGGGCAAGGACCCCTCCAAGGTCGACCGTTCGGCTGCGTATGCCACTCGCTGGGTGGCCAAGAACGTCGTCGCGTCCGGTGCAGCGGAGCGCTGCGAGGTCCAGGTCGCCTACGCGATCGGAATGGCGCATCCGGTGTCGATCCTGGTGGAGACCTTCGGCACCGAGCGGGTCGATCGGGCCAAGCTCGACGAGGCGGTGCGCGAGGTCTTCGACCTGCGACCGGGCGCCATCGTGAGGGATCTGGAGCTGCTCCAGCCGATCTACCGTCGCACGTCGGCATACGGCCACTTCGGGCGCAGCGCCGACGACGGTGGATTCACCTGGGAGCGCACCGACCGGGTCGACGAGCTGCGCTCGGCTCTGGGGCTCTGAGCACCCCCGGGCGACCCACCCCCTGGAGGTCCACCCACGGGCGAACTGTCCGCTGTGGCACTCGCATGTGTGGTCCCTCACCGGACAGTTCGCTGGGTGAGCACAGTTCGCTGGGTGAGCGGTGACGTTGTTCGACGACGACATCGGGCGGGGCGCCACCCCGGCGCCCGGGGACCCTGACGCGCCGCTCGGGGACCCGTCGCCTCTCGCCGGGAACCCGCTGCAGGGTGCTCGGGTCGTGCGAGTGCTGCCCGACGTGCCGGCGATGGACCGGGCGCTCGACTACGCGGTGCCGGAGCACCTGGCCGGGCGAGTGGAGGTCGGCATGGTGGTGCGCGTGCCCCTGCACGGTCGGCGGGTGCGTGGCTGGGTGCTCGAGGTGGGCGTCGAGCCGGAGACGACCCGTGACCTGCTGGAGGTCGCCAAGGTGACGGGTCTGGCCTTCGACGCGGAGGTTCTGGACTTGGCCCGTTGGGCGGCATGGCGCTGGGTCGGTCGCCTCGCGACGTTGCTCTCGGAAGCCACTCCCGAGCGGGCGGTGCGTGCGGTCTCGACCCGGACGCCCCGGCACCCAGATGCCCAGCGGGTCCCGCGATCCGACGCCCAGCTCGCTGCCAGGGCGTCGGAGATGGCCCGGCGGGGCCCGGGGGCCCACCTGGTGACCGTGTCACCGGTGGACGATCCAGCGACCGTCGTGGTTGCGGTGGCGGCGCTCGGACAGACGATCGTCGTCGTTCCCCGGGTCGGTCTCGTGGGGCGGATAGCCGCTGCCCTGCGCCGGGCGGGCGGAACTGTGGCGGTCACGCCCGGAGCCACCGCGCAGTCCCTCGCCGGGGACACCGTGGTGGGGGGTCGCGGCGCGGTCTGGATGCCTGCACCCCGGCTCAGCGCGATCGTCGTGATCGACGAGCACGACGAGGCGCTGCAGAGCGAGTCGTCGCCGACCTGGCACGCCCGTGAGCTGGCCCTGGAGAGAGCGCGGCGAGCGGGCGTGCCGTGCCTGCTGGTTTCCCCTGTGCCCTCCCTGGAGGCGAGGAACGCGGCTCGCGCTCCCGGCGGGTCCGAGGAAACGGTCCCGACCAGATCCCGTCGTGCCGGTTGGGCACAGATCGTGGTGGCGGACCGGCGCGAGGACGACCCGCGCAACGGCCTCTTCTCGCCCACGCTGGTGAACGAGGTCCGTGCCGCCCGCCGATCCGGTGCAACGGTCCTGTGCATCCTCAACCGGGTGGGACGCGCACGAGTGTTGGCATGCCGGAGCTGTGGGACCCTCGCGGAGTGCGAGGCCTGCGGCGCCGCGGTGCGAAGCGACGGCGACGATCTGAGCTGTCCACGGTGCGCCACGGTGCGGCCCCGGGTGTGCCTGGCATGTGGTCAGCACGCGATGAAGGTCCTTCGGATGGGGGTGACCAAGGCCCGTGAGGATCTCGAGGCGCTGCTGCGCGAACCGGTCGAGGAGGTGACCGCTTCGGGCTCCCAGGGCTCGGTCGGGGGGGCCGGCGTGGTGATCGGCACCGTGGCGGCTCTGCACCGCCGACCCGCCGGTACGGCGGGCGGCAGGGGCGTCGGGCTGGTCGGCTTCCTGGACTTCGACCAGGAGCTGTTGGCGGCACGGTACCGCTCCGCCGAACAGGCGCTGTCGTTGCTGGTGGACGCGTCCAGGGTGCTCGGTGGCCGTAGGGGACGGATCCTGTTGCAGACGCGGCGTCCCGGACACGGCGTGATCGAGGCCGCTCGCCTCGCGGATCCGGCACGGCTGTCGGCCGGCGAGTGGGCGAGGCGTGAGCTGCTCGCCATGCCACCGGCGGCCGCGGTTGCCGCAGTCGGAGGGGAAGCTGCTCCCGAGTGGATCGACCGACTGCGTGCCTCTCCGGGCTCGGGTTCGCTCGAGGTCGTGGGCCCCCGCGACGGATGGTGGCTGGTGCGCGCCCCCGACCCGACGAACCTCGCCGATGTCGCCGCCGCGGTCGCTCGCCCACGAGGCCGCCTCCGGCTGCGGGTGGACCCGATCAACCTTCCGGGCTGATCCCGTCCGGTCTGACCTCGAGGACCCGGTAGCCCTTGCGGGACGCGAGGCGAGCCACCTCGTGGCCCGTGGAGCCCAACCAGCGCGCGAGCGAGTCGGCGCCGAGGTTCCGCCCGACCACGAACCACGCCACGCCGCCCCTGGTCAGCCGTCCGAGCCATTCGCCCAACAGGGCGTGCAGGGCAGGCTTGCCGATGCGTATCGGGGGGTTGGACACCAGTGCAGCGACCTGCAGGTCCGGGGGGACCTCCTCGGGAGCCACCACGCTCGCCGTCGCTCCGGGGCAGTTCGCCGCGAGGTTCGCACGACAGAGGTCCCGGGCGCGCTCGTTGGGCTCCACCGCCCACAGCCGGCGACCGGCATACCGGTGGGCCAGCACGACCGAGATCGGACCGTACCCCGCCCCCAGGTCGACCACGTCGCCCGGTGGCAGGTCCACCGTGCCCCTGGTGGTCACAGCGGTGGCGCGCAGCAGCTCGCGGGTTCCGGGATCCACCCGGTGCGCCGAGAACACGCCGCGATCGACCGACAGGGTGAACGTGCCCTCCTCGAGGCTCAACTCGATGCCCGAACGGCGGCTGGGCACCGTCGGGACGGCTTCGAAGTAGTGCTCCGGGCGCCCGGATCCTCCCGGTGGTGGCGATTCCGGAGTCACCGTCGCAACGGTAGCCTTGTGGTCATGTCGAGGACCCAGACCATCCGGATCGCAGGCGACCCGGTGCTGCGCAGGCGCGCCGAGGAGGTCAGCGACATCGACGCGGAGCTCGTGAAGCTCAGCGAGGAGATGTTCGCGACCATGTACGCCGCGCCGGGTCTCGGGCTGGCGGCGCCGCAGGTGGGTGTCGGCCAGAGGTTCTTCGTGTACGACCTGGGTGACGACGACGGTCCCCGGGTGCTGTTGAACCCCGAGATCACCGGCACCCACGGCGAGTGGACCTTCGAGGAGGGCTGCCTGTCGGTTCCCGGCCAGCACTTCGAGGTGGTCCGACCCAAGCAGATCGGCGTCAAGGGGGTCGATCTCGACGGCAACGAGGTCGAGTTCGAGGCCGACGAGCTCCTGAGCCGCCTCATCCAGCACGAGCTCGACCATCTCGATGGAGTGTTGGTGCTCGACCACCTCGACGAGGAGACCAGGCGTGAGGCAAAGCGCCTGCTGCGCCGCATGCAGATGGGCGAGGCGGTCGAATCCGCGGCCGAACCGACGCGGCGCCGGTTCGGCTTCCGCTGAGCCGTGGCTCCGCACGGCGTCCGCACAGGTCCGTACTGCGCCCGCACGGGGTCGGTGACACGCTGATGAACCTCGTGTACTTCGGGAGCCCCGCGATGGCTGTCGGTCCGCTGCAGGCGCTCCACGACGCCGGGCACCGCATCGTGTTGGTCGTCACCAACCCGCCCCGGCGAAAAGGGCGGCGTTCCGAGCCGACGCCCACCGAGGTCGCGCTCCGGGCGGGCGAGCTCGGGATTCCCGTGACCCACGATGCCGACGATGTGCTGCGCACCAGGGCGGACCTGGGCGTTGTGGTCGCGTACGGGCGGATCATCGGATCCCACCTGTTGGCGCACCTGTCGATGGTGAACCTCCACTTCTCGCTGCTGCCGCGGTGGCGTGGCGCGGCGCCCGTCGAGCGGGCGATCCTCGCCGGCGATCCACGCACCGGCGTGTGCGTGATGGAGGTCGCCGAGGGCCTCGACACCGGGGGTGTGTACGCCTGCGAGGAGGTGGCGATCCTCCCGATGACCACCGCCGAGGAGCTGCGGGCTGAGCTCTGCGCGCTGGGCACGGCCCTCCTGGTCCGCACCCTCGCCGAACCCCTGGGCACGCCGGAGCCCCAGGCGACCGAGGGGATCACATACGCGGAGAAGATCCGTCCCGAGGACCTGCATCTCGACTGGAGCCGCAACGCGAAGGAGCTGTCACGGGTGGTGAGGGTGGGCGGCGCCTGGACGACCGTCGCGGGTCGCCGGCTCAAGGTGCTGGCTGCAGAACCGGTGCCCGACGCAGAGCCAGTGCCGGCTGCAGATCCGGTGCCTGCTGCAGGCCGGGCAACCGCCGGCACCCTCTCAGGATCCGAGGTCGTCTGCGGCGAGGGGAGGCTGCGGCTGTCACGGGTCCAGCCGGAGGGCAGGGCCCCCATGGAAGCTGCGGCGTTCCTCAACGGGGCGCGCCTCGATCCTGACACGGTGCTCGGGTCATGAACCCCCGACCGGTTCCCCCCGGAGGACCCTCCACCGAAGACGGGCACCGGGAGACCGACGGCGAGGGGGCCGCTTCACGCAGGTCGGCGCTCGGCGTGCTGGCGCGTGTCCAGGACGACGGCGCGTACGCCAACATCGCACTGCGATCAGCGCTCGCGGGGTCGGACCTGGGTGAGCGCGACCGGGCGCTCGTGACCGACCTCGTGTACGGCACACTGAGGATGCGCCGCGCGTGTGAGCACCTGGTGGGCCGCTTCCTGGCGGACCCGCCGCCGCCGATCGGCCTGCGAGCGTTGCTGCTCGGCGCCTACCAGCTCGCCTTCAGGCCCGACATCCCCGCGTATGCAGCCGTCTCGAGCACCGTCGATGCCGCGCCGAGGCGCTACCGGGGCCTGGTCAACGCGGTCCTCAGACGGGTGGCCTCGGCTCCGGTGGAGTACCCCGACCTCGCCACAGAGCTGTCCTACCCCGATTGGATCCTCGAGTTGCTCGCAGCGGACCACGGCGATGAGCAGGCCCGAGCGATCCTCGAGTCGATGAACGAGCCGGCACGGACCCACACCCGCGCCGATGGCTACATACAGGATCCGGCCTCCCTGTGGGTCGCCGAGCACCTGGGGCGCCTGATCGGTGCTGACGGGTCCCTCGGAGGTGGTGCGAGGGTGCTCGACCTCTGTGCGGCGCCGGGCGGCAAGGCGACCGCGCTGGCAGCATGGGAGAACACGTGGGTGCTGGCCGGCGACGTGCGCGCGTCCCGGGTCGCGTTGTTGGCATCGAACGTGGCGAGGCTCGGTTCGCAAGACATGTCGCTGTTGCAGGCCGATGCCCGATGGCCGCCGGTGCGGACCGGCGTGGCGGACGGGATCCTCCTCGACGCACCGTGTTCGGGTCTCGGGGTCCTGCGACGCCGTCCCGATGCGCGCTGGCGTCTCGATGGTGATGCGCCGGTGCGCCTCGCCGCTGTGCAGGAGGAGCTCATCGACGCTGCGGTTCCGCTGCTGGGTCCGGCGGGCGTGCTGGTCTACAGCGTCTGCACGCTCAGCGCATCGGAGTCCGTCGGAGTGGACGACCACCTTGCCCGCCGGCACCCGGACCTGGTGCCCGCGGAACTGCCCGGAGAGCCCTGGCAGCCCTGGGGCAGGGGTGTGATCCTGTTGCCGCAGGTCGCCGGCACCGACGGCATGGCGATGTTCGCCTACCGCCGCCGGGACCGACCCGCGTCGGGCTGAGCGTTAGGATCGCTGCGATCGTGAGGGGTGAACCATGACCGAGAGCTCAGTGGTGCTGACCGCAAAGGTGCTGACCGTGTCCGACGGGGTTGCTGCCGGCTCGCGTCGCGACACCGGTGGTGCCGCGGTGCGCGAGCGCCTCGAGCAGGCAGGCTTCGAGGTGGTCGAGCACCGTGTGGTGTCCGACGGCGTCAACGAGGTGGCGAACGCGCTCACCTATCTCGCTTATGGCTACAACGGACTGGTCGTCACCACCGGCGGAACCGGTTTCGGACCACGTGACGTGACACCGGAGGCGACCAAACGGGTGCTCGACCGCACCGCTCCGGGCCTCGCCGAGGCCATGCGGGCGGTGAACCCGCTCGGTCGCCTGTCCCGCAACATCGCGGGGATCAGGGGTAGAGCGCTGATGCTCAACACCCCGGGCTCACCCAAGGGTGCGGTCGAGATGCTCGAGGCCGTGATCGACGTCCTGCCGCACGCGATCACACTGCTCGCGGGAGAGACCACCCGGCACCCCACCGACGACTGACATCTGCGTGGCCGGAACCGTACTGGCCCGAACCGTGCTGGCCGGAACCACGGTGGTCGGATTTGTCACGGACGGATTCATTTCGACCACCGGGGCCGGTGGTTGGTAGTATCCGGGCGATGGTGCAGGGCCCGGCCACGGATGCGATCGATCGGGAGTGCATGGCGCGCGCCATCGCCGCGGCGGCCACGGTCCGCTGCTCGACGAGCCCGAACCCCTGGGTCGGCGCGGTCCTGCGCAGCGTCGACGGCACCATCTTCGAAGGCGCAACCGCGCCACCGGGTGGTGACCACGCGGAGGTCGCCGCCATCGAGGCCGCGGGCCCCTCGGCGCGTGGAGCCACGCTCTGTGTCACCCTCGAGCCCTGCAGCCACACGGGCCGCACCGGCCCGTGCACGACCCGCATCATCGAAGCCGGGATCTCCCGCGTCGTGGTCGCGATCGAGGACCCGGATCCCGCGGTGTCGGGCAGTGGCATCGCCGAGTTGCGCTCGGCGGGCCTGGAGGTGGTCACCGGGGTCCTCGAGGACAAGGTCCGCGCGCAGCTCACCCCATACCTCAAGCACCGCCTCACCGGCCGTCCCTGGGTCGTGCTCAAGCTGGCTGCCACCCTCGACGGCGGGACCGCGGCGCCCAACGGCACCAGCAAGTGGATCACGAGCGCCGATGCCCGAGCCGACGGCCACCGGCTGCGAGCCGAGTCGGATGCGATCATCATCGGCGCGGGCACGGTCCGTCGGGACGACCCCTCGCTCACGGTGCGCGACTACCACCCCCCGTCACCGCGTGGCCGCGACCTCGACCCGCGGCGGGTGGTGCTGGGATCGGTACCGCCCGACGCGAAGGTCCATCCCTGCAAGGAGTACACCGGCGACCTCGGTGACCTGCTCGATGACCTGGGTGCCGACGGAGTCCTGCAGGCGCTCGTCGAGGGCGGGGCCGGCGTGGCGGGGGAGTTCCACCGCGCCGGCCTGGTGGACCGCTACGTGATCTACCTCGCACCGGCACTGTTCGGGGGCGACGACGCCCGCGGGATCTTCGCGGGCCAGGGAGCGTTCGACATCTCCGAGGTCTGGCGCGGCCACTTCTCGTCGGTGGAGCGCATAGGCGCCGACCTGCGCGTGGAGCTGACCCCCGACCGGACCGGGGCCTGAGTGTTCACCGGGATCGTCGAGGAGCTGGGCTCGGTGCTCGAGCTCGCCGGGACCCGTCTGCGGATCGCGGCAACCGAGGTGCTCGCGGACGTCGAGCTGGGAGCATCGATCGCGGTCAACGGCTGCTGTCTGACCGTCGTGGAGTGGGCAGTGCCCTCCGGGGACGGTCGATCCCCCGGGTGGTGGATGGCCGAGCTCAGCGCCGAGACCGTCGCACGCACCACCCTCGGTGACCTGGGTCCGGGGGATCCGGTGAACCTGGAGCGGCCCGTGCGTCTGGAGGACCGCATGGGCGGGCACCTCGTGCAGGGCCACGTCGATGCGGTGGGCACGCTGCGACGGGCAGCGCCGGACCTCGAGGTGTCACTCCCGGGCGATCTGTTGCGCTACGTCGTGGAGAAGGGCTCGATCACCGTGGACGGCATCAGCCTGACCGTGGTCGAGGTGCTCCGCGACGGGTTCACCGTGGCGGTGATACCCCACACCTGCGAGGTGACCACCCTGGGGCACCGCCGGGTGGGCGACGGCGTGAACATCGAGGTCGACGTCATGGCCAAGTACACCGAGTCCCTGATGCGTGCCTACCTGCGCCCGGGGCCGGACCAGGAGGATCCCGATGCCGCGTGAACCACTCGACGACCAGGGCAGCGCCGGCTCGGCGTTCGCCTCCATACCCGACGCGGTAGATGCGATCGCCCGCGGCGACATCGTGGTGGTGGTCGACGACGAGGACCGCGAGAACGAGGGCGACCTGATCATGGCCGCGGAGGCCGCGACACCCGAGAAGATCGCCTTCTTCGTGCGTCACACCTCCGGTGTGATCTGCGCGCCGCTGAGCGGTGAGCGCCTCGACGAGCTCGACATCCCCCTGATGGTGCGAGACAACACCGAGTCGCACCGCACCGCGTTCACCTACAGCGTGGACTACATCCACGGGACCTCCACAGGGATCTCCGCAGCGGACCGCTCGGCTACCCTCCAGGCGTTGACCGATCCCGCCACGAGGCCCCTCGACCTCGCCCGGCCCGGACACATCTTCCCTCTGCGCTACGCCGAGGGCGGTGTGCTCAAGCGCGCCGGCCACACCGAGGCAGCGGTCGACCTCGCCCGCATGGCCGGGAGGTACCCCGCCGGTGTGCTGTGCGAGATCGTCAACGACGACGGCACCATGGCGCGGGTCTCCGACCTCGAGGGGTTCTGCGCCGAACACGGCCTGTTGATGATCTCGATCGCGCAGCTCATCAAGCACCGCCGTCAACACGAGAAGCTGATCAAGCGGATAGCGGAGGCGAGGATCCCGACACCCTGGGGGGACTTCACCTGCTACGTCTACGAGTCGATACTCGACGGGGAACAGCACGTGGCGTTCGTGCGGGGAGCGGTCCAGGGCGAGCGCGACGTGCTGGTGCGGGTGCACTCCGAGTGCCTCACCGGCGACATCTTCCACTCGCTGCGCTGCGACTGCGGCATCCAGCTGCATGCCGCGATGGAGCGGATCGCGGCGGAGGACCTGGGTGTGCTCGTGTACCTGCGCGGACACGAGGGCCGGGGCATCGGGTTGGGCCACAAGATCCGCGCGTACGGCCTCCAGGAGGAGGGCCGCGACACCGTCGACGCGAACGTGGAGCTCGGCCTCCCGGTCGACTCGAGGGAGTACGGCATCGGTGCGCAGATCCTGAACGACCTGGGGATCACCACCATGCGGCTGATGACCAACAACCCCATCAAGTACGGCGGTCTCGAGGGCTTCGGCCTCGAGATCACCGAGCGGGTGACCCTGAAGTCGGTGCCCAACCCCGAGAACATCGAGTACCTGCGGACCAAGCAGCGCCGCCTCGGACACCTGATCGAGGGACTCGACGAGACCGACGGCAGGGCCACGCCGGATGGCGCGGCGGGTGACGGTGGCTGAGAACGCGCGCGCCGAGGGCGCGTCGGCCCGCCAGCTGGACGGCTCGGACATGCGCGTCGCGTTCGTGTGCGGGCGCTTCAACGACCACATCACCTCGCGCCTGGTCGAGGGTGCGCGTCGGGGTGCCCGCAGCTGCGGGATCGAGGAGGGCTCGATCATCGAGGAGTGGGTGCCGGGGGCCTTCGAGATCCCCTTCGCCGCGAGGGCGATCGCCTCGTCCGGGCGGGTGGACGCCGTCATCTGCCTGGGGGCGGTGATCCGGGGGGAGACCAGCCACTACGACTTCGTCGCGGGTGAGTGCGCCCGGGGGATCCAGGACGTCCAGCTCGAGCTCGGCGTGCCTGTCCTGTTCGGTGTGCTGACGACCGAGGACCTCGCTCAGGCCGAGGAGCGATCCCAGGGTGCCGATGGCCACAACGTGGGCCTGGAGTGCGTCCGCACAGCGGTGGAGATGGTCTCGCTCACCAGACGCTGGTGCTCCGGGGGAAGCCCGCAAACCGGTTCCCCCGACATCGCCGGGCTCAGTTAGCCTCGCTGCGTGCTGAAGCTCGTACTCCCCAAGGGTTCGCTCGAAGCGGCCACGATGGATCTGTTCGAGGCCGCCGACCTGGCCGTCAACC
>CAYVYG010000040.1:0-13916 GCA_964454385.1 uncultured Microthrixaceae bacterium | reverse complement strand
GCCCGCCATCAGAGCGGCCTTCGTGGCGCGGTGGTCGCGCACATCGGCAACCTCGGCGTGCATGGCGCCGCCGACTGACTCGACCAGACGCACGGTCTCGGCCAGGTCGTCCTCGGTGGCACCCGGGTAGGGGGCGTGTTCCAGGTCCGCGCAGATGTCGGTTCCGATGATGCGGGCACCCTCACGGGCGAAGCCCACCGCGTGGCTCCGCCCCTGACCACGGGCCGCTCCGGTGATGAAGACCACCCTGTCCTCGAAGCGGCGACAACGCCTGTGGTCGTGGCCCGGATCACGATCAGGGGACGCCGGTGACTGCTCCATCGAAGCACGCTATCCCGGTGACTCTGTGGGATACTGGGATCGTGGTCGGATCGCGAGCCAACGAGTACCACCCAGCGTTCGAGGAGTACTGCGAGGCGATCTGGGAACTGCGCGAGGACGACATAGAGGTCATCCAGGCGCGCATCGCCGAACGTCTCGAGGTCTCCCGCCCCGCGGTGTCCGAGATGATCCGTCGCATGGAGGGTGAGGGCCTGATCCAGGTTGACTCGACCATCGGGCTCACCGACAAGGGTCGTTCCCTCGCCGAGCAGGTGGTCAGGCGCCACCGCCTCGCCGAGCGCTTCCTGACCGACATGCTCGGGCTCTCCTGGGCCGAGGCCCACGAGGAGGCCGGCAAGTGGGAGCACGTGATCTCCGATTCGGTCGAGGGCGCGCTCACCCGGGTGCTGGGCGAACCGACCACCTGTCCCCACGGCAACCCGATCCCCGGTGCCGACTACCGGGCACCTCTCACGCACTCGTTGGCAGAGGTCCCGGTGGGTTCGGGTTTCACGATCTCGCGCATCCCCGAAGAACTCGAGTTCACCCCGGGCCTGCTCGACTACCTCGAGGAGAACGATCTGCTACCGGGTCACCGCGGCGTGCTGACCGCCATGTCGCCCGACGGGACCGCCACCGTGGAGATCGAAGGCCGCACTGTGGGTATCGGCGCATTCGCGACCGAACGCATCCTGGTCGCCGGCTGAGCCGGCTCAGCGCAGCACCGCGGGGAGCTCACCCGTGTGGATGATGCTCAACCGCTTGGTCGAGCGGGTGAGCGACACATAGAGAGCCTGGGGACCGCGCACCTCCTCGGCGAGGATCCGAGCAGGTTCCACCACGACGACGGAGTCGAGCTCCAGACCCTTGACGAGCGACGGAGCCACCACGGTCACCTGCCGCGACAGGCCCTCGCGGGTCGCCCGTCCGTGCTCGATCCCGGCATCTTCGAGCGCCGCACCCAGGCGGTCGACCATCGATTCGACCACCACCACCGCGAGGTTGCCCGACCCCACGGCGTCGAGCTCGTAGAGGACCACCCTCGCCAGCATCCCAGCGAGATCGGCGTCTGTGACACCGACCACACTCGGCGACTCACCGACGTGGCGGATCGAGGTCGGCGGATCGAGCTGCGGCGCAGCGATTGTGAGCACCTTCGCAGCGAGGTCCATGATCGGACCGGGAACGCGGTAGCCGATCGTCAGCTCCTCGTGGCGCGGCGGACGCCGCGCGGGCAGGTGATCGAGCACCGACTGCCAGTCGTCGTGGGCCCATGCCCCCGTCGACTGCGCGATGTCGCCGACGATCGTCATGGAGCCGTTGAGCGAACGGCGATCGAGCACCCGCAGCTGCATCGGCGAGAGGTCCTGGGCCTCGTCGACCACGATGTGGCCGTAGGTGCGGATCGAGTCGCGCTCCTTGTGGCGCGGCCGCGGGCCCAGCCGCTCAGCGGCCTCGTCGAGCAACGGCACGTCATGGTGGGTGAACACCGCATCACGGTGGTCCCTGCACCGCTCCCGCGACAACAACCCCGCGTCCGACGCGCAGAGATGATCCCCGGTAGCCGAGCGCAACAGCGCCGGCGACCCGAAGCAGTCGTTGAGCAGCTCCGCCGGGGTGAGCACCGGCCACATCCATTCGAGCGCCTCCCTCACCACGAGCTCACCGCGGGTCCTCTCCCTCACCACCGTGGGCGGATCCTCGTTGCGGTGGCTGGCCGCGAGGCGTTCGAAGAACGCCGCCTCCACGTGACGGCGAGCCGCGTTGTGGGTGCGGAACCGCCGCCGGGCATCCTTGATGATCCGGGCGGATTCCCCGGTCGACAACCTCAGGTGCTGCACTCCGTAGGGGACCCGCAGGTCACTGCGCAGAGGCTGCTCACGGTCGCGCACGGCCCGGCGGATCACGTCCACCATCGCGAGGTCGCCCTTGACCCGGGCGGTCGCCTCGTCGTCGTAGCCGGCGACGCGGACATGGGGGATGAGGTTCGACAGCTGGGCGATCTCCACACCCGCCTCACCCAACGAGGGCAGCACCTGTTCGATGTAGTTGAGGAACACCCGGTTCGGTCCGACGACCAGCACACCCTGGCCCTCGAGCGGGAACCGGTGGGTGTAGAGGAGATAGGCCGCCCGGTGCAGCGCTACGACCGTCTTGCCGGTGCCCGGTCCACCCTGCACGACGAGCACTCCCGGCAGCTCTGCGCGGATGATCCGGTCCTGTTCGGCCTGGATCGTGCCGACGATGTCGGAGAGCTTCCCCGAACGCGACTCCTCGAGCGCCGAGATCAACGCCCCGTGTCCCTGGACGCGGCCCTCGTCGAGGTTCCGCGCAGCCGAGCCGAACAACTCGTCGTCGATCCCGACCAACTTGGAACCGCGGGTCGAGAAGTGGCGCCTGCGCCGCAACCGCATCGGATCGACTCCCGTCGCGCGGTAGAAGGTCTCGGCGACCGGAGCCCGCCAGTCCACCACCACCGGGTCGCGCCGGTCATCCGACACCGCCACCCTGCCGATGTAGAAGCTCTCGGGTCCGTGCGCCGCGGTGGCTCCCGAACGGCTCCCATCATCGGGTTCATCGGATGTCGCCTCGGTGTCGATCCGACCGAAGACCAGCGACAGGCCGCCGAGATCGAGCTGTTCGAGACGTGCATCCACGCGGTCCCACATCACATCGCGCTCGAAACGGCTCTGGTAGGTGCCGCCCCGACCCCCCTCGACCGAGTCGCGCATCGCCGCCACCTCTGCACGGGTCGCCTCGAGGCACTCGTGCGCGTGGTCTATGTAGGCCTGCTCCGACTGGAACTCGGGATGCTGCACACGACCTCCACCCGGGACCCAGTTCTGGATTCGGTCCCGAAAATGTGCCTGTCCACCGGGGTGGGACCCCGAAAAGGACGGCCTACGAGTCTACCCCGACGCGCCTCGATCCGTGTCCGCGCGCCACGGGCCCGCACCACGCGCCACGGGCCCGCACCACGCGCCACGGGCCCGCACCACGCGCCGCGGGTCAGAGCCGCGAGACTCAGGGGATGCCTGCCCATGACCGGGGGCACCCGCGTTCGAACCTGATGGCGGTGGGCCCGCACGACGCGCCCGGATGGCTCGCCGACGCCGCTCGGGCGGGAGGAGCGGAGATCGTCGAGTCCGATCGCGCCGAGACGCTGTTGTGGGCGGCTGTCGACGACCCCGGCGCGTTGAGGAACCTCCTCGAGAAGTGCGGGGATCGCTACCGCTGGGTGCAGCTGCCGTGGGCGGGCATCGAGCCCTACCGGGAGGTGATCGACTCCGAGCGGATCTGGACCTGCGCGAAGGGCGTCTACGCGGAGCCCGTCGCTGAGCTCGCTCTGACCCTGATGCTCGCCGCGATGCGTTCGGTCGACCGCTACGCGCGCTCCCACCGCTGGCTGGAACACCCAAGGAGCGGCGTGAACCTGCGCGGAGCGCGAGTCACCGTGTTGGGAGGTGGTGGCATCACCAGGGCGCTGCTGCGGCTGCTGGCACCATTCGATGCCGAGATCACGGTGGTGCGCAACCACCCGGCACCGGTGCCCGGCGCCCGGCGGGTCACCGGATCCTCCGACGCGGAGGTGGACCAGGCTCTCGAGCGCGCTGACGCGGTCGTGCTGGCGCTCGCACTGACACCATCCACCAAGGGGCTGATCGACTCCGCGCGCCTGGGTCTCATGGGTGAGGCAGCGGTCCTCGTGAACGTGGCCCGGGGAGCCCATGTGGTCACCGACGACCTGGTGTCCGCGCTCGAGCACGCCACTATCCGGGGTGCGGGCCTGGATGTGACGGACCCCGAACCCCTGCCCGATGGCCACCCGCTCTGGACGCTGCCCAACTGCATCGTGACACCGCACGTGGGCAACACCCCCGAGATGGCGCGCCCGCTGCTGAGCGCGCGCATCACCGAGAACGTGCGTCGTTGGATCGAGGGCACCGAGCTGCTCGGCATCGTGGACCCTCGGCAGGGCTACTGACGCCTCTGGCCGCGGCCCTATGGTTCGGCCATGGACCGACGATCGCTCACCGACCGCTTCGACCTCACCGACCGGGTGGCGATAGTCACCGGCGGGAGCATCGGGATCGGGCGGGCCATCGCCGGGGGGTTCGCGGCCATGGGCGCGAAGGTCGTGATCTCGAGCCGCAAGGCCGACGCCTGCGAGGTCGCTGCGTCGGAGATCCGCGACGCAGGTGGCGAGGCGATCGCCTTCGCCGCGCACATCGGTGACCCGGATGCTCCCGAGGCACTGGTCGAGGCCGCTGTGGACGCCTTCGGCACGGTGGACATCGTGGTCAACAACGCTGCCAACCCCCTCGCCCAGCCGATCGGTGCGATGACCACCGAGGCGATGGCCAAGTCGTGGGAGGTGAACCTGCGCGGGCCCGTGTTGTTGGTCCAGGCGGCGCTCGAGAAGCTGCGCGACAGTGGACACGGCGTGATCCTCAACGTGACCTCCGCGGGGGTCTACACCTCAGGAGCCGGGGTTTCGCTCTACGTGGCCGCCAAGTCGGCACTGACGGCCATGACCCGTTCGATGGCGGCCGAGCTCGTCGGTGACGGGATCAGGGCGAACGCACTTGCTCCCGGCAGTGTGGCTACCCGGATGATGCTCACCAACACCGAGGAGGCCCAGCGGTCCGCCGTGGATGCCCAGTTGATCCCCCGCATGGCGGATCCCGACGAGATGGTGCCGCCTGCGCTGTTCCTGTGCAGCGACGCCTCGAGCTTCATGACGGGTCACACGCTGATCGTCGACGGCGGCATGACGGTCAACTGAACCTCCCTGACCGGGTGATGGCTGCGATGGATCTCTGCGGTGCCACACTTGGTGCCGATGGCAGCCGACCGAGCGAACGCCCCTTCCCCGCGCGAGAGCTCGAGGTTCGTGCGCGCCGCCCGTGGCCTGCCGGTCGATGCCACCCCGGTCTGGTTCATGCGCCAGGCAGGACGATCGCTTCCCGAGTACCTGAGCGTGCGCGGCGAGGGGAGCATCCTGGAAGCCATCGCGGACGTCGACCGTGCGACCGAGATCACCCTGCAGCCCGTGCGCCGCTACGGCGTCGATGCCGCGATCCTGTTCTCCGACATCATGACCCCGGTGCACGCGATCGGCTTCGGGGTCGACATCCGCCCCGGGGTCGGCCCGGTCATCGAGCGACCCTTCGCTTCTGCTGCGGACCTCCGACGCCTCAGGGCTCTCGAAGCAACCGAGGACACCCCCTACGTGATCGAGACGGTGACGAACCTGGTGGCGGAGCTGGAGGTGCCACTGATCGGCTTCGCCGGTGCGCCGTTCACCGTCGCCGGCTACCTGATCGAGGGCGGCCCAACCCGCAACTGGCTGCGGACCAAGGCCCTGATGCACACCGACCCCGCGCTGTTCTGCGAGCTGCTCGACCGGCTGGCGGATCTGGCGATCGCCTCGCTGCGCTCCCAGGTCGCCTGTGGAGCGGCCGCAGCACAGCTGTTCGATTCCTGGGTCGGGGCCCTCTCCCCCTCGGACTACGAACGCTTCGTGCTGCCCGCCAGCACCAAGGTGCTCTCCGGCCTGGCGGATCTGGGCGTCCCGCGGATCCACTTCGGCACCAACACCGCCGACCTTCTGGGACTCATGGCGCAAGCGGGTGCGGAGGTCGTTGGCGTTGACTGGCGCACTCCCCTCGACGTCGCCCGCTGCCGGGTCCCGGAGGGAACGACCCTGCAGGGCAACCTGGACCCGGCGCTGGTCGTCGCCGGATGGGAGGTGACGAGGCCGGCCGCCGACGAGGTGCTGGAGCTCGGCGCGGACCCGCGCGGCGGCCACATATTCAACCTCGGCCACGGCGTGCTGCCAGAGACCGACCCGGCGGTTCTCGAGAGGCTGGTCGACCATGTCCACGCCCATCCTCGTGCCGTCCCGGCGAGCGTCGACCCGGACCCCGGCGAGTATCAACGCCCCACGACCCCATCGCAGCGATGAGCATGACGAGAGGCCTTCTGGTGATGGCCTACGGGTCACCGGCGTCGATCGACGACGTGGGGTCGTACTACACCCGCATCCGCCGCGGCCGGCGACCCGAGCCCGCACAGCTCGCCGACCTCGTCCGACGCTACGAGGCGATCGGGGGAACCTCGTCGCTCGCCGAGCGGACCGCCGCACAGATCCGGCGGATCGAGGGTTGCCTCGCGCAGCGCGCCACGTCGGGACACCCGGGGCCGTCGCCGGAGGGCCGTGACGAACCCACATGGGTCGTCACGCTCGGCACCAAGCACGCATACCCCTCGATCGAGGATGCCGTGGATTCGCTGTTGGCGGCCGGGGCGCAGCGGATCGTCGGCCTGGTGCTCGCACCCCACTACTGCGAAGCGAGCGTCGGCGAGTACCACCGCCGGGCGCGCGCCGCCCTCGACGAAGCCACGGGCTCCCGCCCGGGTGCGACCTACCGACCGATCGACCACTGGCACACCCTCGACGCGCACGTCGGGTTCCTCGCCTCCGCGGTGCGCGAGTGCACCGCGGAGCTGCCCGAGCGCGCCGAGGTGCTCTTCACCGCCCACTCGCTTCCCGAGCGGCTGCTCGCTGGTGATCCGTATCCAGACCAGCTTGCCGAGTCGGCGGCCGCGGTCATGTCGGGCGCCGACCCCTCGGGAGAGCTGCGATGGAGCATCGGATGGCAGTCGGCGGGAGCCACGCCCGAACCTTGGCGGGGCCCCGACGTCCTGGAGGTCATCGAGGAAGTCGCCGCCACCGGGCGGAGCGACGGGATCCTCGTGGTTCCCCAGGGCTTCACCTCCGATCACCTCGAGGTGCGCTACGACCTCGACATCGAGGCTGCGGCCGCTGCCCGCCGGTTGGGCCTGGCGTTCGCGCGGACGCCGGTGCCGAACGACGATCCCGCGCTCATGGATGCGCTGGCATCACTCGTCGAGGACACAGTCACCGAGGACACAGTCGTCGAGGACACAGTCGCCGAGGACACAGTCGCCGAGGACACAGTCGCCGAGGACACAGTCACCGAGGACACAGTCGCCGAGGACACAGTGGGCCAGCACGCAGTGTGGTCGAGGACACCTCGATCCTGAAGACAGCCACCGTCAGGCTTCGGACACCTCGATCGTGAACACCCCCGAGGGGTGCACGTCGCACTCGTCGCTGAGCGTTCCGGGCGAGGTGAACTGCATGGCGACGGTTCGCTCGGCGGGCACCCAGAAGATGCCGACCTTGGCACCTCTGTCGTCCTCGTTGACGATTCGGATGCGCTCGCCGACGTGCACGTCCAACTCGGCGGGCACGATCTGCACGTCCTCGCCGGCATCCAGGCGCCTACCGGTGCCGAAGGGGATCACGTAGTCGTAGTCGTAGCTCGCTGCGTCGGAGTCGACGACCTCCAGCTCGGGCACCTGTGGCGCGTCGGAGCCACCGCAGCTGGTGGCCGTCATGACGACGGCCACCAGCACGGCGAACGCCAAGCATGCGCGGCCTGTCGCCGCGACCCGGGTCACGGTTCGCGCACCTCCGCGGTGACGGTCTCGGTTGCTCCGCTCTCGAGCTCGAGCGTGACCTCCAGGGTGTCGCCGGGCTCCAGGTCCTTGTTCAGGTCCATCAACATGATGTGGTAGCCGCCCGGCTCCAGGGTGACCGTCTCGCCGGCGGGCACGGCGATCGAGTCGACCTCGCGCATGGTCTTCATGCCGCTGCCCGAGCCCATGTCACCGTGACCCTCACCATCATCGGATCCCATGTCACCGGAGCCGCCCATGTCATCAGAGCCCATGTCGTCGGAGCCCATGTCGTCGGGATCCGCCTCCACGGTCTCGTGCACCTCCACGGTGGCCACCACCTCGGGAGCGACCGAGGCACCGACGAGGGCGTCGTCGGTGCCGCCTCCAGTGATGGTCATGTAGACCGCGCTGTTGCCACCGGCGGTGCCCGGGCGCGCCCAGACGTCGTCGATGCTCAGCTCGTTCGTTGCGTCCGAGTCGGTGTCGGCCGCCGCACCGGGCGCCTCAGTGGTGGCACCCGCGTCATCGGTGGCATCGCCGTCGCTCCCACAAGCAGTGAGAGTGCCGGCGGCAGGCAGCATCAGCGCTGCCATCGCCACCAGCACGCGACCGGTTCTGGTGGTTCGGATCGGTCTGGTCATGGTGTCGGTGTCCGTTTCCATTGGTCTCTCCTTGTCCTCCGGCATTGCGCCGGTGTCCGCGTCGCACGGGCGACGCACTCAGGCCGGGGGGTCGGCCTCAGCGAGCAGTGATCTGATGTCACGGGTGATCGATTCATGGTCGGTGCCGAAGGGCCACTGCATCACCACGGTGCCCGAGTCGTCGACCGCGTAGAGCTCCCCGGTGTGCGACACCTCGACGTCACCGTCGTCGTCGGTTCCCACCCGGTAGTCGGCGCCGAACGCATCGGTGACCCGGCGCAATGCGACATCGTCCTCGGTGCGCAGCGCGGTGCCGTGCTCGACGAAGTTCGACAGGTACTTCGTGAACACCTCTGCGCTGTCGCGCCGCGGATCGATCGTGACCATCGTGACCCCGACCCGCTGCGACTCCTGCGCGGGAAGCGCGGCGAGCACCCGTCGGACATCCGACAGCGTGGTCGGACACACATCCGGACAGAACGTGTAGCCGAAGTACACCAGCTCGAGGCCATCGGGCACCGCCGAGAACCCAGCGCTCTCCCCGACGGGCCCGCCGGGATCGGCTACGGGCAGCCGAAGGGCGTCGACCCGGTTCGGCGGGTCGACCACATAGCCCGAGTACGTCTCGGGCTCGGACCCACCACCGACGCCTGGTGCACCACCGTTGGAGGATCCACCGGAACAGGACGCAATGACGAGGGACACCATCGCGACAACCAGGACCCACACCGATCGCGGGAGCCGTTCGGCCGGGGGGAGCAGCATCGCCGGCGGCGCCTTTGCCTCTGGCATCGCACAAGGTTGGTGCGCCCCACCCCGCCGGGCAAGTCGCGTCCGGGTTCCCGCCCCGGGCGCCGAGGTGGGAAGATCCAGCGATGTCGACCGCCGGCTGGCGCAACTCCTGGATGCGACTCGGCGCGCTGTCGGTCGCTGCGGGCCTCGCGATCTGCTTCGCGCTGCCTCCGTGGGGATGGTGGCCGCTCGCTGCGGTGGGCATCGCGGCGTGGCTCTGGCTCCTGGAGGGAGCGGTACTGTCACGACGGGTCTTCATCGGCTGGCTGGTGGGCATCGGTTGGTTCGGGCCATCCACGCTGTGGATGTGGGGACTCACCGCTCCCGGCTACCCGCTCGGGGTGATCCTCGGGTGGGGTCCGATGGTGGCGGCGACCAGCGCTGTGGTGCCCGGTGATCGACGCCGGTACCTGGTGCTGCCCGCAGCGCTGGTGGGCTTCGAGTGGTTCCACTCCCACGCGCCGTTCGGAGGCGTGCCGCTGTCGCTGCTGGCGATGACCCAGGCCGACGCTCCGCTGCTGCCGATCGCCCGGCTCGGCGGTGTGCTGGGACTCGGCGCGGCGGTGAGCGCGCTCGGGGTTGCGGTGGCGCTCGCAGCGAAGGCGCTGCGAACGGGCGGCCCACGCGCCCTTCAGGCTCCACTGGGCATCCTGGCCGCGGTCCTCGGCCTCGCGCTCGCCGGAGCCATCTGGCCGCTGGGGGAGCCGGTCGGGTCGATCAGGATCGCCGCGGTGCAGGGCGGCGGGCCCCAGGGGACCCGCTACTCGAGCGGCGAGGAACCGGCGGTGTTCGAACGGCACCTGGAGGCGACGGAGCTGATCCCCTCGAACGAGGACCGCGTCCGCGACGAGCAGGTCGACCTGGTGGTCTGGCCAGAGAACGCCATCAACGTACCCGGACGCTTCGAGGACCACCCGTGGCGCGAACAGGTCGCGGCGCAGGCCGCGCGCATCGGCGCACCGATCGCGGTCGGCGCTGTCAACGACTCGCCGCTGGGTGAGGACCGGTTCGAGAACTTCGTCGTCGTGGTCAACCCCGACGGCTCGCTCGGCGAGCGCTTCGACAAGGTCCGCCGGGTGCCCTTCGGCGAGTACGTGCCGCTGCGCAACCTGTTCGAACCGTTTGCCGGTTCCGCGCTGCCTCCCCGGGACCAGGTGCCGGGTGACCAGATGCCGGGCGACGGCGCCGCGGTGATCGAGACCGACGCCGGGCCGATGGCGGTCGTGATCAGCTGGGAGGTGTTCTTCTCGAGGCGGGTCCGTGAAGGCGTGCGTGAAGGGGGCCAGGTCGTGTTGAACCCGACCAACGGCTCCAGCTACTGGCTGACCCAGATCCAGACCCAGCAGGTGGCGTCCTCACAGCTGCGTGCGATGGAGAGCGGCCGTTGGGTCGTGCAGGTGTCGCCCACCGGGTTCTCGACCTTCGTGGATCCCCACGGCGGTGTCCACCAACGGAGCGCGGTGAGCGAACAGGCGGTTCTCACCCGCAGGATCGACCGCTACGACACGATCACCCCCGCTCAGGCGCTGGGTTCGATCCCGGCTCTGCTCGGCGCCGTCGCTGCGGTCGTGATCACCGGGCTCCGGCGGCCGTCGAGCAAATGAGCCGCAGCCAGCGGGATCAGGGCTGAACCGGGCTCGACCGGGGCTAGACCTCCAACATGAGCGTGACCGGCCCGTCGTTGACGAGCTCCACTGCCATGTGGCTTCGGAACCGACCCGTCCCGACGACGGCACCGAGCCCACGGAGTCGCTCGACGAGCTCGTCGAGGAGCGGCTCGGCGTGTTCAGGCCGCGCGGCCGCGATGAACGAGGGCCGCCGTCCCTTGCGCGCGTCGCCGTAGAGCGTGAACTGGCTCACGACCAGAAATGCGACATCCTCGCCCCGGGACGCCCGCTCACCGAGTGAGACGTTCATGTCCCCCGCATCGTCGGGGAACACCCGCAGGTGCCACAACTTGTCCCCCAGCCGCGCAGCCTGAGCGGGACCATCATCGTGGGTCACGCCCACGAACACGCACAGACCCGCGCCGATCGCCCCCGTCCGCTCACCGGTGCCCTCGATCGACACCGACGCAGACGAGACCCTCTGCACCAACGCTCGCACCGGGCCATTCCAACACACGCGGGCCACCGACGCTGTAGCCGGAATTCGGTTGGAGGAGCCCACGCGCTTAACGTTGCACCTCATGTCCGCTGTCGATCGACCCCCGGTGGCCGCCGTGGCCGGTCGGGGTGCCCCGCGGCGGCCGGGACCGCACGATCCGCTGCGGATCGCCTACCTGACATACAGGGGCAAACCGCACGTGGGCGGCCAGGGTGTCTACACCCGTCACCTCACCCGCGCGCTGGTCGATCTCGGCCACCACGTGGAAGTCCTCTCGGGCCAGCCGTACCCGGAGCTCGACGAGCGGGTACCGCTGGTGAAGCTCCCGAGCCTAGACATCTACAACGACCACTTCCCGATGCGGATGCCCGGGATCTGGGAGCTCAAGGACCGCTGGGACTGGCTGGAGGTCACCTCGTTCTCGGCCGGCAACTTCCCCGAACCGCTGTCGTTCTCGATGCGCGCCTGGGACCACCTGCGGCACCGCGTCGGGGACTTCGACCTGGTCCAGGACAACCAGTGCCTGGGATACGGGCTGTTGGCCATGGAGCGCTCCGGCCTTCCGGTGATGGCCACCATCCACCACCCGATCACGGTCGACCGCCGACTCGAGATGGAGCACGCCGAGACCCTCAGGGCCAGGTTGGGCAAGGCCCGCTGGTACGCGTTCACCAGGATGCAGACCCGGGTGGCCTCGCGGCTGCGGCGGGTGGTGACGGTCTCGAGGAACTCCTTCGACGACATCGTCGCGGACCACTCGGTCGACCCCGAACGCCTCTTCGTGGTACCCGTCGGTGTGGATCCGGAGCTGTTCAGGCCTTTGCCACACATGAGCCGCAAGCCGAACCAGATCATCTCCACGGCTTCGTCGGATGTGGCGATGAAGGGTCAGCGGTACCTGCTCGAGGCACTGGCGAAGATCCGGGCGGACCGACCCGAGCTCGATCTGCGGTTGGTGATCGTCGGCAGGCTCAAGGAGGGCTCGGCCGCGAAGCGCACCATCGCCGAGTTGGGCCTCGACGACTCCGTCGAGTTCGTCTCGGGAGTCTCCGACGAGCGGATCGTGGAGCTCTACAACGAGTCGACCTGTGCGGTGGTGCCCTCGCTCTACGAGGGCTTCTCGCTGCCGGCCATAGAGGCGATGAGCAGCGGCTGCCCACTCGTGACCACCACCGGTGGAGCATTGCCCGAGGTCACCGGGACCGACGGCAAGACGTGCTACGCGGTGGGCCCCGGCGACAGCGCCGAGCTGGCACGCGGGATGACGGCCGTCCTCGACGACCCCGAGGCGGCGGAGATCATCGGCCGGACCGGTCGCGAGCGGGTCATCCACCGATGGAGCTGGCGCAACACCGCAGGCCAGACCGTGGAGCACCTGCGCGCCACGCTCGAGGTTCCCCCGGTCTTCGCGAGGCCACGGCGTTGACGGGTCCGCTGCCGTGCTGACGGTCGACTACGACCTGTTGGGGCTGCGCGCGGGTGACCTCGTGCTCGACATGGGCGCCGGTGCGGGCAGGCACTCCTTCGAGTGCTTCCGACGTGGCGCTGCGCTGGTGGCACTCGACCGTGGTTTCGACGAGCTGCCTCCGGTGCGCGAGCTGCTCGGCGCGATGGTCACCGAGGGGGAGGCCCCCCCGGGCAACCTCGGGGTCTGCTGCAACGGTGACGCGGTGGCGCTGCCGTTTCCCGACGAGACCTTCGACCGCATCATCTGCTCGGAGGTCTTCGAGCACATCGCGGCTGACACGGCTGCGATGGCCGAGCTGTACCGCGTGCTCCGACCCGGTGGCGTGCTCGCAGCGACGGTGCCGGCGTGGCTGCCCGAGAAGATCTGTTGGGCGCTCTCCGCGGAGTACCACGCACCGCTCGCCGAGGGAGGCCACGTCCGCATCTACACCTCCGAGCAGCTCCGCAAGCGCCTCGGCGAGACGGGCTTCGAGGTCCGGGGCTCGCACCGGGTCCACGCCCTGCACGCCCCGTACTGGTGGCTGCGCTGCCTGGTGGGGCCGACCAACGACTCGCATCCGCTGGTGAGGGCTTACCACGGCCTGTTGGTGTGGGACATGACCGAGGAGCCACTCGTCACCCGCACCGCGGAACGCATCCTCGATCCGCTCATCGGCAAGAGCGTCGTGGTCTACGCCCACAAGCCCGGTCGGTCCGCGGGTGCGGAGGTCCCGCCCGGTGGCGCGGCCCGTTCGCCGGCGGATGAGCGACCGCTGCGCAGAACGGAGACGAGCAGTGCCTGAGAACCCGAACTTCCTGCGCGACCTGGGCGACTCGGTCAGCGCATCGGAGCTGCAGTCGACGGTGGACGCGGTCGTGCAGTGGCAGCTTCCCAACGGCATGGTCCCGTGGTTCCCCGGTGGTCACGCGGACGCCTGGAACCACACCGAGGCCCTGATGGCCATGATGCTGGGCGGCCACCGCCAAGCCGCCGAAGCCGGCTTCGAGTGGCTGCAGAAGCTCCAGCGCAGCGACGGCTCCTGGCACCAGTACTACCTCGCCGACGGCGTCGAACAGGACAAGCTCGATGCGAACTGTGTCGCGTACGTCGCCACGGGG
>CAYVYG010000039.1:0-13962 GCA_964454385.1 uncultured Microthrixaceae bacterium | reverse complement strand
AGATGGAACGGGTGATGCTCCTCGAGATGGGTGCCGACGACTACGTCGTCAAGCCGTTCGGGCTGCGGGAGCTCGTCGCGCGGATCCGGGCGGTCGTCCGCCGCAGCGGGCCCGAGGTCCCGTCAGCTCAACGCATCGATGCCGGCCCGCTCGTGGTGGACCAGCGCGCGCACTCGGTCTGTGTCGAGGGGGTCGAGGTCGAACTGACCCCGAAGGAGTTCGATCTGCTGGCGCACCTCGCGGCCGACCCCGGCGCTGTCCACACCCGTCGCAGCATCCTCGAGGAGGTCTGGGACGCCAACTGGTACGGATCATCCAAGACCCTCGATGTCCATGTCGCGTCCATCCGCCGCAAGCTCGGCCATCCCGAGTGGATCCAGGCGGTGCGCGGAGTGGGCTTCCGCTTCGAGGTGCCCGAACCCGACACGACCGACGAACCCTCCGATGGTGCGTCGAGCGGGGCCGCCCCGTCCGCGACATGACCCGTCGCCTGGTCCTGTCGTACCTGATCGTCGCTGCGTTCGTGCTGGCCGTGGTCGAGGTGCCGCTGGGGCTCACCTACGCCGGGCGTGCCGAGGATCGGCTCCTCTCCGCGATCGAACGCGACGCGCGCGTGCTGGCCGGCCTGCTCGAGGAGCGGATCGAGGCCGGCGACTCCGCTGCAGTGGCGGCGATCACCGCTGACTACGCAGAGGGGTCGGCTGCCCGCGTTGTCGTGACCGACCCGGGTGGGCTCAGCATGGTCGATTCAGCCGATCCGAGCGGTGAACCGCGGGACTTCTCGACCCGACCCGAGTTCGCGGCCGCTCTGGCGGGCTCCCAGGATGCGGACATCCGCTACTCGGACACCCTGGGCGAGGAGTTCGCGGTGGTGGCGGTTCCGGTCACATCGGCAGGGACCGTCACCGGTGCGGTGCGGGTGAGCTTCACGACCGATTCGTTGCGCTCCCAGATCCGCGACAACTGGCTGCGGCTCACTCTGTTGGCAGCACTCGTGCTGTGCGCGGCGGGGTCGTTCGGCTGGCTCGTCGCTCGGTGGGCCATCGGTCCGGTGGCGGCCCTCGAGACGGGCGCGCAGCGCCTGGCAGCGGGCGACCTCTCGGGTCGCGCCGAGGTGGAGCGGGGCCCGCCGGAGTTGCGCCAACTTGCGGTCACCTTCAACGACATGGCGGCCCGGGTGGAGACCCTCGTGGACTCGCAGCGCTCTTTCGTGGCGGACGCCTCCCATCAACTTCGCACCCCCCTGACCGCACTGCGCCTGCGGATCGACTCCCTGGGAGAAGCCCTGGAGGATTCCGCGGCGGGTGGGGCGCTCACGCCCACGGCGCACGCGGATCTGGATGCCGTGGGTGACGAACTCGACAGGTTGATGCGACTGGTCGACGGGTTGTTGGCGATGGCGCGAAGCGGGACCGCGGCCGTGGCCGAGGTCGTGGACGTCGCTGCGGAGGCTCGTTCGGCAGCACAGCGATGGGAGGCGCTGGCAGCTGAGAGCGGGATCCCGATCGTGGTCGACGTACCCGAGGTCGCGCCGGCGCGCGTCGTGGGTGACGGGATCGACCAGGTGCTCGACAACCTGATCGACAACGCGCTCGGGGTCGCGCCCCGCGGGTCTGGCATCAACGTGTCGGTCACCGTCGGAGCACCACCGGGAACCCCGAGCAGCGCTGGAGCCCCCTCTGCCGGCCGCCGCGATGGGTACGTCAGGCTTCAGGTGCGCGACCGCGGCCCCGGGCTCGATCCGACCCAGCGCCGGCGTGCGACCGACAGGTTCTGGCGTGCCCCCGGTGCTCCCAGCGGTGGCACCGGACTGGGCCTGGCGATCGTCGCGGAGCTCGCTCGTCGGAGCGGCGGCGGGATAGAACTGCGCGACCCCGACGAGGGACCCGGTCTGGTGGTCGAGGTGTGGTTCCCCGTCGGCGACGAGGTCCTCCAGCAGTGACCTTGGCGAGAGCAGAGTCGGGTTCCGGTGAGCAGGTTGGGTTCCGGTGAGCAGGGTGGGTTCCGGTGAGCAGGTGACCAAGTGTCTGCGATCCGCGGCCGCCGATCTCGTCATCGCTGGTCATCGAGGCCGGTGGACGCGGCCACGACCCGGAGATCGTATAGCACCTGCAACTCATGGACGGGAGAGGGCTCGAAACCGTACCGCTGGTAGAAGGCGAGCGAATCCTCATCGATGGCGTCCACCAGCATCACCCGGGCTCCCAGTAGCCGACCCGCGTTCACCGCTCCGAGCAGCGCTTCTGCCAGAAGCTCGCCACCCAGCCCGCGTCCCTGGTATAGGTGGTCGATGACGAAGCGGCCCATACGCACCGCTGGTATCGGTTCCGTAACCCGCCTTGCCATATCGGCGGGCATCGCCTGTTTGAGCACCGCTCCCGAGGACAAGCAGCAGTAACCCGCGATCACCGCCTGGTCCGGCTCTTCGTCCATCAACAGGTATGTCACGGCGTCACGTGACTCCATGCTCTGGCGAGCCTGTCGCAGGAGCCAACGATCGAGGCTCACCTGGCCAGAGTCGAACTCGGCACGCTGCGCCTTGGTCGGGGCCGCCTGGGTCGAAGCGCGCGTGCACCAGTTCCAATGACGCCTCCCGTATCAGCGACGACCTATGCGACGTGCATGTCAGAACAGCTCGACCAGTCGGGGATCGGGCCTCGGCGGTCGGTCGAGAGCCGCCACGAAGTGGCTCCAGGTGTCCTCATCGAGCACGAATGAACGTTGGTCGGCCAGGATCTCGTGAGCGCGTTCCACTGCCGAAGCAGTCATGAACTCGCTCAGGCTCTGGCCGGTCTGCCTGGTGGCTTCCCGGATCACCGCGTTGTCGACCTCACGGAGCCGCAGGTTCAGACGGGCTTGTTTGGTTTGCGACATCGGGATGCTCCTTGCAACGGCCAGCGTGCACCAGGCCACGTCAAGGCATGTACAGGCGTTGGATGCACAATGCTGTATGTACATACGGCACCGATTTCAAGAAGCGAATGGGCCGAGTCACCAGGACCCGTGTGGTCAGAGCATCATGGACCGGTGAACGACGCACCTACATTTCCCCTCGGCGAGTTTCTCGGCATGGAGGTGACCGATGAAGGCGACGGTCATGCGTCCGCCCGGGTGGTCGCAGGTCCCCAGCACCTGAACCCGCACGGGTTCATCCACGGCGCAACCATCTTCACGATGGGCGACACCTCGATGGGTGCCGCAGCCATGGGGGTCCTCGGCCCCGACCAGCGCTGCACCACGATCGAGGCACAGATCCGGTTCCTGCGGCCGTTGCGCGCCGGGATGTTGACCGCGCTCACAAGCGTGGTCAAACCCGGCCGGAGGGTGATGCACCTGGAGAGTCGGGTCACCGACGATCAGGACCGCTTGGTCGCCACCGCGACCGCCTCGTTCGCGGTCGTGGACGAGGCGCCGTCTCCCTGAGGCGGCTCACCCTCGATGTCGAGGTGCGGCAGGATGCGGTCGAGCCAGCGGGGGAGCCACCAGTTGGCGTCGCCGACGAGGGCCATCGTCGAGGGAACCAGCACCATCCGGACCACCGTCGCGTCGAGGGCGACCGCGGTCGCGAGTCCGATCCCCATCATCTTCACCACCGGATCCGCGCTGGTCACGAATCCGACGAACACGCTGATCATGATCAGCGCTGCCGCGGTGATCACCTTGGCGGTCGCGCCGAGGCCCTCAACGACGCTGTCGATGTTGGTGTGACCGCCGTGGTACTCCTCGCGGATGCGGCTGAGGATGAACACCTCGTAGTCCATCGAGAGACCGAAGAGGATCGCGAACATCATCATCGGCACGAACGACGCGATCGGAACCGCTTCTTCGAGTCCGATCAGTGATCTCCCCCATCCCCACTGGAACACGGCGACCACGACCCCGTAGGCGGCGCCGATCGCCAACAGGTTCAAGAGCGCGGCCTTGAGGGGAACCAGGATCGAACGGAACACGACCATCAACAACAGGAACGACAGCGTCACCACGGTCCCGATGAACCACATGAGCCTTGAGGAGATCTTCTCGGACTGGTCGATGAACCGGGCGGTGGGGCCACCCACGAGCGCCTCGGCGCCGGTGTCGGAGGTCGCATCGACCAGGACGTCGTCTCGCAGGCGGTGGACCAGGTCGCTCGTGGCCTCGGCCTGCGGTTTGCTCATCGGGATCGCGGTGATGACCGCGACCTCACCGGCGTCGTTGAGCTCGGGAGGTGACACCGCTCGCACGTCTGGGTCGGCCCGCACCCCGGCCGCGATCCGTTCGACCACGGCCGGGCCGGTCACGTGGGCGTCCGGGCCACTGGCGGTCGAGGTGAGATCGACGGTGATCAGCAGCGGGCCGTTGAACCCCTCGCCGAACCCGGCAGCCAGAAGGTCGTAGGCGCGTCGTTGGGTGCTCGATTCGGGGTAGGTGCCCGCGTCGGCCTGACCCAGGCGCATGTCGAGCACCGGGATCGCGAGGAACGCGAGCAACAGCGTCGCTGCGGTGAGTGAGCGCCACGGATGGAACGCGACCCAGTGCGCCCAACGGACCCAGCCGCTTACCCTGCGCCCGGCACCCTCGACCGCACCGGCGGCGCGACCCGTACCTGCGGGCGCGACCGCGGGTTCACCGGTGCCGTCACCGGCGCCGCTGTGGGCTCGGGCGCCTCGGTGCGATCGCGGCAGCACCCGGTCGCCTGCGAAGCCCAACAGCGCGGGTAGCAACGTCACCGCGACCACCACCGCGATCGCCACGACGAGCGACGCCGAGTATCCCAGCGCCGCCACATAGGGGATACCGGCCATCTGCAGGCCGAGGATCGCAACCACCACCGTGCCACCGGCGACGACCACCGCCTGGCCGGCGGTCGCGTTGGTCCGCGCGATCGACTCGTGGCGCTCCATGCCCGCTTCGAGGTTGTCGCGGTGACGGCTCGCGACGAACAGCGCGTAGTCGATCCCGACGCCGAGGCCGATCATCGTGGCGAGCCGAGGTGCGACCGAGGGGATGTCGATGAGCAGTCCCAACAACCCCACGATCGACAGTCCGCTCAGCAGCCCCACGGCCGCCACGCCGAGTGGCAGCGCCATCGCGTAGACGCTGCGGAACAGCACGAACAACACGATCAGTGCAGCGACCACGCCGATCATCTCGGCGGGACCGGTGTGGCGCTCCACCAGCACCGTGGGCAGCTCGCCGCCGTATTCGACCTGCACACCGGCCGCCTCGGCGGGAGCTGCCGTGCCGGTCAACTCCTCGAGGGATCCCGATCCGAGATCAGCGACCGCCTCGTCGTACTGCACCGCAGCGAACGCGGTGGTGCCGTCGGGCGACATCGACATCGGGTTGCCGAGTGGGTCCGTCACGCCCATCACACCGTCCAGGGACCGCACCTCGTCGATGGTCGCTTCGATCCCCGAGGTGGTGGCCGCATCGGTGCCGATTCCGTCGGGATCGTGGAACACGACCATTGCGGTGGCTCCCGCGCGCTCGGGGAAGCCCTGCGCCAACACGTCCATCGCAGCCTGGGACTCCACTCCGGGAACCTCGAAGTCGTCGGTGGTGCCGCCACCCGCGGTGCGGTTGGCAACCACCACGACCACTGCGAAGAGGATCCACACGGCGAGGACCCAGCGTCGCTTCGTGGCCGAGAACATCCCCAATCGGTACAACCAGTTCGACATCGGTCCTCCAAGAAGTTGCAGTGACTGCAAGTTTGCATCGGATGCGAAATCATGTCAAGCTCTCGTCATGGCCGCACAGGGGACCCCGGCGGGAACGGGCCTCAGGGAGCGCAAGAAGCTCGAGCGTCGTCGGGCCATCGAGGCCGCGGCCCTCGAGCTGTTCGCGTCGCAGGGGTTCGACGCCACGACCACCGAGCAGATCGCGACAGCCGCGGACATCGCACCGCGCACGTTCTTCGGGTACTTCGCCACCAAGGAGGACGTGGTGCTCGCCGACTACCAGCAGCGCCTCGATCGCATCATCGAGGAACTGGCCCGCAGACCCTCCGACGAGGCGCCCTGGGACGCGCTGAAGGCGTCCTTGTTGGTGGTGGCGTCGGACTACGAATCCGAACGCGAACAGCTCATGGTCCGCTTCAGGCTCATGGCGCAGTGCCCATCGGTGTTCGCCCGGAGCCTCGCCCTCCAGGCGGGGTGGGAGGACGTGCTCGCCGCTGCGATCACCGAGCGTCCGGGTGAGCGTCAGGGTGAGGGGGCCCGGGATCTCACCCGGCGCCCGGACATCACCTCCCGGTTGATGGCCGGCGCCGCGCTGGCGGCGATGCGCTCATCGATCAGGATCTGGCTGGCCACCGACCATGCCGAACCGCTGCCGAGGTTGGTCACGGCATGTTTCGACCGGCTGGGCCGTGGTTTCGCGGAGCTTGGCTGATCCGCCAGGGTCAGGGGAAAGATGCCGAGATCAACCACGACCACAACCATGACGCTGCGCGTACCGACAGAGCACGCTCGGGACGATCACGTGTCGGCGAGACGTGTGAGGTGACCGCACGGTGGGTAGACACCGACCATGATCAGTACGTTCCTCGCGTTGCTGGAGGGGATGCCGCGACCCCGTGAGGAGATCTCCGGCGGGGGGATCTCGTGGTGGGCGGTGGTGACGCTCGCGATCATCCTGTTGACCGCGGTGTTGGCTGTACTCGTCGCGTACCTCCGCAAGCGCCTACGCAGGTGATGCGAGGGTGGATGACGGCGGGGACCCCGCTGATCACGTCGGCGTCATCGGGGACACTGCCCGCCGGCGCGAGAAGGCGACGCTCTCCGTCGCGAAGATCGCGAGCGCCACCCAGATGATCACGAAGCCGACCACCTGTCCACCTCTCCAGTCCTCTCCGTACACGAGCACGCCCAACAGGAACTGCAGTGTCGGCGCGATGTATTGGAGAAGGCCAAGGGTCGACAGCGGAGTCGTGCGCGCCGACGACGCGAACAACAACAGCGGAGCGGCGGTGACGACGCCCGTTCCCAGCAACAGGGCATCACGTCCGGGGTCGTGCAGTCCGACGAGACCGTCCCCGGCGGCTCCCCGCAGCACGATCGCCGTGAGCGCGAAGGGCGCCATCGCTGTCATCTCGAGTGTCAGGCCGTCGAGGGACCCGACCGATGATCGCTTGCGGATCAGCCCGTAGAGCCCGAAGGTTCCCGCCAGGGCGAGCGACACCCACGGCAGGGTCCCGAGGTCGATGGTGAGCACGACGACCCCCGCGGTCGCGAGGCCGACTGCGATCCACTGGAGGCGACGTATGTGCTCGCCGAGGACCACCACGCCCAACACGACGCTGAACAGCGGGTTGATGAAGTAGCCGAGGCTGCTCTCGACCACCCGGTCGGCGGACACGGCCCACACGTAGACGAGCCAGTTGGCGGCCAGCAGGGAACCGGCCAGCAGCGCGTTTCGGCGGATCCGGGGGTTCGCGACCTCGGTGCGCAGCCGTTTCCAGCTTCGGAACACGCTGTGTGCGAGGGCCAACACGACCACCGTCGCGAGGATCCGGTGCGCGACGACGTCACCGGAGGGGACATCGTCGAGGAGCTTCCAGTAAACCGGCAGGAGTCCCCACAGCACGTATGCGCAGATGCCGGTGAGCACGCCCTTGGACATCCGGTGGAACCTACCGGCAGCGACCCGGCAGGTGTGCACCCGGGCGCTACCGTGGCGCGATGGCACTGCGAGGCGAGTACGAACCGAGTCCCTGGGAACCGATAGCCGAACAGGTCGAGCTATACGAGAGCACCGACGGGGCGGAGGGCGCCGAGATGCAGGGTGCCCCCTGTGTGATCCTCACCACGGTCGGCGCACGCTCCACCAAGCTGCGAAAGACACCGCTCATCCGGGTCACCGACGGGACCGCCTACGTGGTGGTGGGTTCCATGGGCGGTGCGCCACAGGACCCCCAGTGGGTGCATAACCTGCGCGCAAACCCCCGCGCAGAGCTGCGCGACGGAGCAGAGGTCGGTGAGTACTCGGTGCGCGAGCTCACCGGTGAGGAGAAGGAACGGTGGTGGCAACGTGCGACCGAGGTCTGGCCCTCCTATGACGACTACCAGGCAGGCACCGACCGGGTGATCCCGGTGTTCCTGTTGGAGCCGGCGTGAGCAGGACCTCGCCCGACGGCGGAGGCGGGGTCTACCGGGTCAAGGGCGCTTTCGAGCGCGACACCCGCTACATCACCACCCGCATCACCCGTGACAGCGACGAGTTCCCGGTCGAGCCGGGCCGCTACCGGCTGGTGGTCGCCCGGGCGTGCCCGTGGGCGAACAGGGCGATCATCGTGCGACGCCTGTTGGGCCTCGAGGACGCGATCCCGATCGCGTTCTGCGGACCGGTGCACGACGAGCGCAGCTGGACCTTCGACCTCGACCCCGGCGGGGTCGATCCCGTGCTCGGCTACGAACGCCTCCAGCAGGCCTACTTCGCCCGCGAACCCGGCTATCCGCGGGGGATCACGGTACCGGCGATCGTCGATGTTCCGACCGGCGCGGTGGTCACCAACGACTTCGCGCAGATGACCCTCGACCTCTCCACCGAGTGGACCGAGCACCACCGCCCGGGTGCCCCCGATCTCTATCCGGTCGCGTTGCGTCCCGAGATGGACGAGTTGATGGAGATGGTCTACCGGGAGGTCAACAACGGCGTGTACCGGGCGGGTTTCGCCGGCACCCAACAGGACTACGAAGCAGGTTTCGATCGGTTGTTCGCCGCGCTCGACGTGCTCGAGGAACGCCTGTCGGATCGCCGCTACCTGATGGGCGATCGGATCACCGAGGCCGATGTGCGGCTCTTCACGACCCTCGCTCGCTTCGACGCCGTGTACCACGGGCACTTCAAGTGCAACCGCAACCTGCTCGCGCAACAACCCGTGTTGTGGGCCTATGCGCGCGACCTGTTCCAGACACCGGGGTTCGGTGACACGATCGACTTCGTGCAGATCAAGGCCCACTACTACTGCGTGCACCGCGACCTGAACCCGTCGGGCATCATCCCCTCCGGCCCACGAACAGGGGAGTGGTTGACCCACCACGGCCGCGAAGCGCTCGGTGGCAGTCCGTTCGGTGACGGCACCGAGCCCCCTCCGCCGCCACCCGACGAGCGCGTGCCCGACGGCCACGGCGCCGGGTGAACGTACGCGCTCAGACGGCGAGCACGGCGCGCAGGGCTGTGTCCACGTCCTCGATCCCTGTGCGGGTGAGGTAGCCGGCGAGATCGCCGAGCCGGCGCACATCGACCGCTGAGATCTTGTCGACGAGCACGCGTGTCTGGGTGTCGCCGAGCTCCATGACCGGCCGCCATGATGCCTCGGGGGCTGTGCGCGACGTCGGAGCGACGATCACGGTGCTGCCGGCCAGCAGCGGGGTGGCTTGCACGATCACGCCGTAGCGCGGGCCTTGTTGTTCACGGCCCGATGCGCGCAGTGGCCGGGGCCGGTAGATCTCGCCGCGGATCATTCAGGCAGGTCCTCGAAGCCGTCACCGATGAACGCCGACACTGCCTCGGCTTCTCTCGTCTCGGCTGGGTCGGCGGCGAGTCGGGCGGCTTCCCGGCGGAGCTCCTCGTCGGCCAGTGTCCGCTGCGCGATCGCGAGAGCTGCCCGGATCGCCTCGGTGGGGTTGTCGCCATCATCCCCGCTCGAGGTCGCAGCGCTGCAGTAGACCGGTTCCCATCTGCAACACGATCGGGGAGTTGACGACGATGACATCGAGCGATCCAGAAGTCGAACGACACGGCGAGGAGGAGCGGCACGGCAACGGGGCGGTGCTGGTTGACCGCGGTCACGAACCGATCGTGGTGGTGACCATGAACCGCCCGAGTTCGCTCAACGCCATGAACGACGACCTGCTCGCAGGGCTGCACTCCGCCTTCGAGACGCTCGGAGCCGACCGGTCGTGCCGCGTGATCGTGCTCACAGGTGCCGGGCGGGGGTTCTGTTCGGGTCTCGATCTCAAGGAACCGCCGCACGCACCCGGGTCGATCGACGCCGATCGCAGCCAGGTCGGCTTCGCGACCCAGCAGCACATCGCCTCGTTGGTGCCCAGGATGCGCTCGATGCCCCAACCGATCATCGCGGCGGTAAACGGCGCAGCATCGGGTGGCGGTCTCGCGCTGGCCCTTGCGAGCGACATCCGCATCGCATCGAGCGAGGCGCGCTTCAACGTTGCTTTCGTGCGACTCGGGCTGTCGGGTTGTGACATCGGCGTGTCGTGGATCCTGCCGCGGCTGATCGGCGCATCGCGTGCCTACGAGCTGATGCTCACCGGGCGGATCTTCGATGCCGCCGAAGCCGATCGGATGGGCTTGCTCACCGGTGTCACAGCTCCCGACGGGCTGCTCGACGCAGCGCTGAGCGAGGCCGGGTTGATCGTGGCCAACAGCCCCTTCGGGATCAAGATGACCAAGGAGGTCATGTGGTCCCAGCTCGAGGTGGGATCGATGACCGCCGGTATCGACCTCGAGAACCGCACCCAGATCCTCGCGAGCACCACCGGCGACATGGCCGAGGCGATCGCTGCGTTCATGGAGAAGCGTCCAGCTGACTTCGACGGTTCCTGAACCGGGGTAGCGCCGCGTAGTGTCGAGTGCTGACAGCCCGGCGTGAGCGGTCGACCCGGCAGATCACGGTGAACCGGCAGATCACGGTGAGGAGGGCGGCATGGCCGACAGAGTTCCCGACTACGACGAGACCACGGCGCTGTTGGTCGTCGACGTCCAGAACGACTTCGCGGATCGGTCCGGTTCGCTCTACGTGTCGGGCGGTGAGGAGATCATCGGTGACATCAACGCTCAGGTCGCAGCTGCCCGGGAGGCGGGCGCCACCGTGGTCTTGACCCAGGACTGGCATCCGCCGGTCACCCCGCACTTCATCGAGGGCGGCGGCACCTGGCCCGTGCACTGCGTGCGCCACACCTGGGGAGCCGAGTTGCACCCCGACCTGGTGGGCGAGGCGGACCTGATCGTGCGCAAGGGCACCGGTGGGGAGGACGGCTACTCGGCGTTCACCGTGATCGATCCGGGAACCGACCAGAGCCATCCGACCGGCCTCAGCGGCTACCTCACCGAGCGGGGGATCACCTCGGTGGTGGTGGTCGGCCTCGCCGCTGATGTCTGCGTCGCCGCCACCGCGCTCGATGCCGCCCGGTCCGGTTTCTCATCGGTGGTGCTGTGGGAGCTCACCCGGGCGGTTGAGCTCGAGGAGGGTGACTCGAAACGCAAGCTGGACGAGATGCGTTCGGCCGGCGTCGAGGTGGCCGGCACACCGGCGGTGCCGTGACCCACCGAGCGGGCGGTTGGCACCGGGGGTTGCTGTTCACCGATCTCTACCAGTTGGTGATGGCACAGCTCTACTGGTCAGAGGGGCTCGCCGACCGCACCGCGCAGTTCGACTACTTCTACCGGACCAACCCCGACTACGGCAGCCACCAGGCCGGCTACTGCGTCTTCGCGGGCCTCGACGAGCTCCTCGGATGGATGACCGAGGTGCGCGCCACCGGGGACGAACTGGCGGCGCTCGCCGCGCAGCGCGACCCGGCCGGGAACCCGCGCTTCGTCCCGGAGTTCCTCGAATGGCTCGCGACGGAGGGGCATTTCGGGCGCATCGAGCTCACCGCTGTACCCGAGGGACGGGTGGTTCACCCCCACATACCGATCATCACCGCGACCGGCCCTCTCGCCACCGCGCAACTGCTCGAGACGGCCCTGTTGAACATCTGCAACTACCCGACGCTGATCGCCACCAAGGCAGCCCGGATCTCCCAGAGCGCCCGTGGGGGCAACGTGTTGGAGTTCGGGATGCGTCGCGGTCCGGCCGGTGGGGTCGGCGAAGGGGTCCGCGCAGCGCTGATCGGGGGATGCGGGTCGACCTCCGACGTGCAGGCCGCGGTCGCAGCCGGGCGCGATCCCAAGGGCACCCACGCGCATTCGATGGTGCAGGCATACATCGCGCTCGGCGAGGGCGAGCTGGGCGCGTTCCGGGCGTTCGCCCGCCGTTATCCGGACGAGTGCATCCTGTTGGTCGACACCGTCGATACCCTGCGTTCGGGCGTGCCGAACGCCATCACGGTGTTCGGCGAGCTGCGCGAGGCGGGCCACGAGCCGGTGGGGATCCGACTCGACTCCGGTGACCTCGCGCACCTGGCGGTGCAGTCCGCCTCCATGCTCGGCGCGGCCGGCTTCGGCGACGTCGGCATCGTGGTCTCGGGGGACCTCGACGAGCTGACGATCTGGCAGATCCTCACCCAGATCGAAGAGGAAGCTCCCGAGGTGGGCCTAGATGCCGCATCGATCCAGCGTCGGTTGATCTACGGGGTCGGGACGCGGCTGATCACGTCGCACGGTGACGGCTCCCTCGGTGGGGTCTACAAGCTCACCGCGCTCGCGGACCGCGACGGCGGGTGGACCCCGGCGGTGAAGCTCTCGGAGACCCGTGCCAAGATCCCGATCGTCGGACCCAAGCGGTGCTGGCGACTCTATGACCGCGACGGCACCGCGACGGTTGATCTCATGATGCTGCCCGACGAGGAGCCCTTCGGCGACACCGATGAGATGACCGTCCACCATCCCACGGAGGAGGGTGTGTGCCGCACGATCAACCGGGCGGAGATCGGTCGGTTCGAGCTGCTCGCGGACGCGGTGCTGCGCGACGGCGAGCGGCTCGACGAGCCGGTCGATGTCGATGCGCTGTCGCAGCGTCGAGGCGAAGACGTGGCCGCGCTCGATCCGGGTGTGAGACGCCTCGTCAACCCCCATGTGCACCATGTGTCGCTGAGCGAGCGCCTCGAGGCGCGCCAGACCGAGACCGTGGCGCGGCTGCGTCGCTCCACCCGGTGAGATCCCATCCGGCGAGGTTCCGCCGGATGCAGTTCCACGCGGTGAGGCGCGATGTCGGGGTCAGTAGCTCCGCGAGGCCCCGATCGGGCTCGGTAGGCCGAGGTCCTCGGCGATCTTCTTGTAGGCGTTGTAACCACACGCAGCGTGTACCCCGCCGCCGGGGTAGGCCGACGGTCCGCACAGGTACAGACCGTCGATCTCGGTCAGGTAGTTCGAGGCCTCGGGGAACGGGCGGTTGACCCCTTGTTGGTCGGGCACGAACTCGCCGTGGGAGAAATCGCCCTCGCGCATCATCATCTTCCGCTCGATCTGGTCAGGCGTGTAGAGCTTGTGGGCGATCACGTTGTCGCGGGTCATGTTCGGCGCGGCCTCGTGCCAAGCGTCGAGGAACCGTTCGTTGTAGGTCTCGCGCACCTCTTCCCACTCCTGCGGGGCGAGCTCGCTGGCACAGGGCAGGAAGTACCAACCCGTGGCCGAGTGATGACCCTCGGGTGCCTGTGCCCGGTCCCAGAGACTGTTCACCCAGGTGCCGGCCGCAGGCTTGGGCAGCGTCCCCGAGTAAGCGTCGCGGATGTAGCGGATCATGTCGTCGGGACCCTCGTAACCGACAACGGTGTAGAAGCACCGGTTGATGTCGCTGTCCCAACGTGCGGAGCGGTACTCGGGTGCGCTGCGCAGGCAGAACATCGGTGTGCCGAGCACGTGGCTGGGCCCGTAGCGGAAGTCCTCGGTGCGTTTCACCCACGTCGGGCTGAGGTGCTCCTCGCCGACCAGCCCCAGCAGTGTCTGGCGCACATCCGCGTTCGACGCGACGAGCTTCTCCGCCCGGTAGTCGGTCCCGCGGGCGGTCACCCCCACCGCTCGGCCGTCCTCGACGATGATGCGTTCCACCATCGAGTTCTCGATCAGGTCGACGCCCTCGCGGTAGCAGGCCTGGGTCATGGCCTTGGCGAGCGTGTGGGTGCCGCCGAGCACCAGCTTCCAGTTGGCGGTGGTCCACATCAAGAAGGTGAGGAAGTCGGCACCCGTGCCCCCGGTGTCGACGGGTAGACCCCACTCGACCGACACGCGGTACATGAGCGCCCGCAGCTCGGGGGTCTCGAACAGCTCGTCGATGACCATCTTGGGTGACTTGAG